>NZ_CACA01000362.1:0-7114 GCF_000180455.1 Kamptonema sp. PCC 6506 | reverse complement strand
AGTGGCAATGGCAGTGGCAACAACGGCTACAGCAGTGGCAACAACGGTATTGGCAATAGCGGTAATAACGGCTACAACCACACTGCAAACTCAATTCATGGCAGTGGTAATGGCGTTATTAGCAATAGCAATGGCGATCGCGATAACGGCTACACTGCAAACTCGATTCCTGGCAATGGTAATAGCGGTAATGGCAATGGCGATCGCCACAACAACCACGCTGCAAACTCGATTCATGGCAATGGCAGTAGCAATAGCGGCTACACCGGAAACTCGATTCACGGTAATGGCAACAGCAACAACAGCCACGCCGGAAACTCTGGCAATGGCGATCGCGATAACGGCTACACCGGAAACTCTAGCAGTGGTAATGGCGATCGCGATCGCGATAACGGCTACACCGGTTAATAGGTCTCAAAAAAGATCGAGAGTAGAGGCGATCGCGATTAATGCTCAGTTTAGCCTTGTATTTGTGAACTGCTGTCTGCTTACCTTGAGGAAAGCGCTATCGTGAAGACACAATCAACACTTTTTTTGGCTTGGCAAGACAAAAATAGCCGCTCCTGGTTTCCCATTGGCAGGCTAAAATTTGATGGAATTAACTACGAATTTACCTACACGCAAGGCGTTTTAGAAGCTCAACAGAAGTGCGGTTTTGAACCCTTAGCCTCGTTTCCGCGCTTAGGTGAAGTCTATAAATCAACCTATTTATTTCCCGTATTTGCTAATCGGTTGATGTCGAAAAATCGTCCTGATTACTCAAATTTTATTCACTGGCTAAATCTTTCTCAAAATGAAAGAGAGCCAATTGCTATTCTAGCCCGCAGCGGTGGGCGGCGAGAAACAGATACTTTAACTGTTTTTCTCATTCCTGAGCCAGATTTAGAAGGGCGATATCACCTTCACTTTTTCTTGCACGGATTGCGGTATTTGCCACAATGTGCAATTGAGCGAATTAACCGATTAGAGGTAGGGGAAAAGTTGTGGTTGGCTCACGAATTTCAAAATCATTATGATTCTAAAACATTGACTTTAAATACAGATGATCGCTATATTGTCGGGTATTGTCCGCGATATTTGAATAGTGAGATTTTTGAACTTTTATTGAGGAATCCCAGTTTATTAGAGGTGCGCGTAGAGCGTGTCAATCAGCCACCGACACCGCTTCAGTTTCGCTTGCTGTGTAATATAACTGCTCAATGCTATGATGACTTTTGCCCCTTTTCAAGTGATGAGTATCAGGCTTTTCTCGGTGAGATAGCAACTGTTTAACTCATAGGTTATGGTGACAAAATTAGGGTAAAATGGTGTGTGAATTGTCAGGAAACTAAAATTTTAACCTGGAACCAAAACTTGCTCAGGCAATGCTTGATAATAACCTAGCTGCATTAAGAGGTTTAGGCTTCAAAAAGTACAAATTAGATGCGCGTCAGCTTTCCTCAAGTCCCATCGCCGACTCTCTTTTTAGTGGTAAACGACAGAACTGGGGATAAACCGGGGACAAAACGGTATCAAACCTGTATCAAAACGGTGTCAAAAAACTGACGATGGTGGTTTTTCTACGTTTCTTCAGGCGATCGCCTAAAATCAGGTTGCTGAAAATGTCGTGATGTTGTTGGAGAGAACAAAGCGATCGCCATTTCTAATCAGGCAGGTACAGAGCCGAACTATCCGTTGGCTTAGCGTGGAGATACCGAGTAATCGTCGCCAAACTAGAATGCCCCAAAGTTTGCTGAACCAGATGTATAGGCGCTCCCCTATCCAAACTGTGAGACGCATGGGCGTGGCGCAACCAGTGGGGCGAAACCTTGTCAGAAATGCCAGCTCTTATTGCCGCCGCCTTCACAATTCGCCAGAGGTGACTGCGATGAAGATGTCCCCCTCCAAGATAAGAATGAAAAACTGGATCGTCAGGTTGGCCCGGCCCAAGCTGAATCAGTCCCCCCCAAATTCCCGGTGGCAACAGCACCACGCGAGTTTTATTACCCTTCCCGAAGATCGTCACCTGCCCGCCAGCGCCAGGGCGCTCTTTCAAATCCTTCCACTTCAAGCCGCACAGTTCGCTAACCCGCAAGCCGCCCGAATACAGCAGCCGCAGCATCACCCGATTGCGCGGGTCCGTCTCCGAAGCAATCATCGCTTGAACTTCCGCCTCAGACAGAATACGCTCACTCAAAGTGTCCTTGACACCGCGCGATCGCACCAGCAGCCCAACATTAACAGGCAGCACTCCCAGCTTGTGCCCAAAAGACAGCAGGGACTTAATAGCAAAAATCGCCGTCCGCTGGCTGCCTGAAGACAGATTGCTCAGCGTCAATTCCCACGCCTGAATGTCTGCCAGAGTCACAGAACTCAAAGGCTTATTATCCACAAAACTTAGAAGCCGAGAGGTGTGAAGTCGGTAACTGCCCGCAGTATTTTTGCTGCGGCCGTGAAGCCACAAATCTAACAAAGTCTCATTGTCAATCGTGTTCCCTTGTTGCAACATTGGGTAAACTAATGTTTCTCCTTTAGGATCGTTGAACGCAGTCAAAAAGTAAACCCGTCCGATTATGGGTCATGATGAAGGTAGCCACACTTCATAGCTTGTATCAAACGGTATTTGGGACTGGCGGCAAGTTGTTATAAAATTTTGCAACAGAGATTTATGCACGGCATCGGCTACCGTCAGGAGATGGCAGGCAACCGTGCTTAACCGGGAGGAATTCAGTTGGCTTCGTTTGACAGCTACAAGGCGAGTGCATCTAGGTGGATTACGTTCATAGATTCAGAATTCTACCCAGACTACTTAGACGAAGCAAAAGTCGTCTACGGGAGCGTTTTGGAACAGTTTGCAACGCTGGTAGGCGAAGTACATTCCTCGGCTGACTTGTTAACAAGAATTTCGCAAGAACCGAATCCGTCAAGAACGCAACTGCTTCGCGTTTTTCGCAAGTATGTTTCGCCAGATACGTCAGTTGAGATGTTGAAGCGGAAAAACAAAATACCGGAAATTATTGCCGAATTTGGCACGCGCTTCCGTTCATTAGAAACAGTTAAGCAAAATTTGCTAAGCCGCCCTGACCCTGATGAAGCAATGATGGCAGTTCTTTATGAGTATAAAAGCCGGGGGCAAAAAGGCTATGAATTAACAGAGGCATTTTTCCTCTGGTTTAACAAAACCTTTGGAGATGATTACAAAATTCAGGGGCCGCCAAGGGCTGGAAGAGATGTAATGCTCAATGAAGTCTTACCTAATTTTGAATCTAGGATTCCCGCTGATTTTCTCATATCCCGCCCTGATAAAACTCCTCTAGTTTTAGGATTTGCTCGTTATGATTCTGATCGAGGAGGCGCTCAAGAAGATGACCGCACAGGCGGCAATCGTGATAAAGTGACGGAAATTCGTAAGTATGCTTCGGAGAAAAAAGTACCCCTCAAAGTGCTTTTCTTGAATGACGGCCCCGGATTAACCCTTGGTTCAATGTGGAATGACTATGCAGCATTAGAAACCTACGGACAGGGAGATGTTATGGTGTGTACCCTGAAGATGCTCGACTCTCGATTAACCAGGGAATGGTTGGAGAGTTGAGCAAGTTGCGCCACTTTTCTAAAAGAAGATCGGGGATGCTCTCTAAATCCAGTGCTGATTCAATATAAATATCAAGTCCGCTTTTTAACACTCGGTTTTCATCAAATAAAGATATTTGCTTAGGCTGGTCATCATTGCCTTTTAAAAAATCACCCATTGGTTCTGTGCCTTTTGCTAGTCTCCACACCATTGTTTCTAGTGCAAGCTTAGCGTTATCAATCGCAATCCACTGTCTGCCTAAATCCTCTGCAACTGCTGCTGTGGTGCCGCTTCCCGCAAAAGCATCTAACACTAAGTCACCAGGGTTAGAAGAGGCAATAATCATGCGTTTTAGCAATTCAGGATTTTTTTCAGTTGGATAACCCGTAATTTTAATGTTCTGATTATGGGCATCTTTGAAGTCAAGCCAGATATCCTGTATGGGAATTCCTTTGCTGTTATCTAAGTAAACCTTTCGGCGCGGATTTCCTGTAGATGACCAGTAAATTTCGCCTCGCGCATCCATCAGATCGAGAGTTGCAGGAGTATATTGCCAATGTTTACCTGGGGGTGGCATCATCCCTCTCCATTTTTGACCTGTGGCTCCGTTTCTAATTCCTGGTGCATGAATGGGAACTTTCTTATAACGCCTTCCTGTTTCTTTTTCTACATATTCATACTCTTTATTTGCCGTCACTTCAGTCCAAGATTCAAAAGGTTGATTCCAAATATATTGCTCGGTTTTGCTGTAGAATAGAATATAGTCTGAAACATTACCGTATTGGCGGCGCGTGTAGTTTTTGGGATTGCATTTTTTGCGAGTAATCCAGTTGCGGAAGTTTTTAATGCCAAAAATTTCATCCATGAGAATTTTCACAGGGAAAGCCATGTTTTCATCTAAATGCACGTAGATAGACCCATCGTCTGCCAAAAGCTCGCGCATTAAGATTAGACGGCAGCGGATATACTCTAAATATTCTGCTCCTTCTCGGAAATCATTGTAAGCATGATCCAAGTTGCGAGATGCAAAATTTGCCCCGGTTGCATAAGGGGGGTCTATATACACAAGGCTTACTTTCCCCGCAATATTGGCATCATCTAGTAGGGCGCGGAGAACTCGCAAATTATCTCCGTAGATGAGTTTATTTGTCGGCGAGCCTGGTACTTTGACAGCACGCTGTAGCAAGGCTGGTTTTGTAGCTCTGATGTCTTCTATTGAAGATTTGCCTTCGTACTCTAGTCTGAATGACATTCCATTACTGCCGTTTAAAGCTTTCTTTTTGCCGCTAGTCCCTGGAATTCCTGTTGCCATTTTTTATTTGATAGTTTGCTATTAGAGAAGGCGAGGGCTTTGGCTATGCACGCATATCCAGACATCAGCAATGTAAGGAATTAAGCTTAACTTTGCCAAGCGGAGTGCCAAGCTAGGCCAATCCTACACTGATCCCATTCCTAATGAAGCCAGCCTTCTGAAAACTGCCAGTTTCAGGGTTGATGGTTAAACAATCGCCCGATAGTAATTTTATCACTAAATCGCCTTCAACCAGTGACAATCCAATTGCTGTATCAGGTAACGCCTTGTTAGAGCGGATAGAGCCTCGGCGGTTGAAAAGTAAAAAGTCCTCTTCAGTAATGACAGCAGTAACTTTGTCTAAAGTTAGCATTTGCACCAAATAGGAAGTTAGCGGCAAAGTTAGCAAAAATTTACCCGTTTCCTTACAAATCGCAGCTACCTTTTGTTCAACACCCACCCAAATCGTTTGTCCGTCTGGTGAAAGTTTCACCATCGGTTTAATTAAATCGCTGTTCCAACTAATGCCGTAAACTCCCAAAGTTTCGCCCAGGTCATTGATGGCAAATTGGCGTGAATAGTCGGCGGCTATCAGTTGCCGAGAAGCATCAATTTGATTAAAGTCAACTTCGTTAATAATCTGAATTTTCATAAACAATCCTTGGATTTGTGGGAACAGGGTCATACCTAGATGGAAATTCTCATTTATCAGTGTCACAGAGAGTGCGGGGTTGCTGACTGTAGTTTTTATAGAATTGTTACTCCCATGAAGACTACTACAAACTTCTGCTTATTAATCCATAATCCATAAAATTTTCAATCACAAATAGATAAAATTTCAATCACAAATAGCAACTCGAATCACCCAAATCCCAGCCAATTCTTTGGCGATTTCACCAGCCGTTGGTTTTAACAACTCTACTTTCTCCACTTTTAGGCTTATGCCTGCCCATTCGGAGCATTTGCAGCTTTCGGGGAGGATTTGTCCGGTCATCTTCCTTAAATCAGCGGTGGCATCAGATAAGGTGTCTGGGATTACCCAATCCCGCTTAGTTGGTATTTGGTCTAAGTCTTCTTTGCGAAGCCTAATCAGAACTAGAATGTTTTTTGGCGCGTCTTCTGATTGGCGATCTGCAAGAGTTAATGGATTGTAAAATGAGTAAACGCTTTCACTTTGTGACTGCTGGCGTTCAGTTTGCAAGCCGATGGTGGAATCGGATATCTTGGCTGACATTTTCTCTAAGTTCTGCAACAGTTGCTTTAGGTTTTGCTGAGAAAGACTGGAGGCTTTGGGTTGAGTCTCAAACTCCTTTCTTAATTCTCTCAGTTGAGTGAGCTTTTGTTCTAAGTTTTCTGAAGTTGAGGGAAGCATTTTTTCTTTTTCATCGCTTGGATAAGCAGAATTCAAAGCTTCCAACCACAATTCTTTCGGCAACAGTGACACAATGTTAGTTAATCCGAAGCATTGGAGGCTCATCAGCAAAAGTTCTATTGAATCTTTCAAATCGCTTCTGCTACCGAGGAATCCGTTGTATAACTCTAGTTTTCCGGGGGTTCGCTCCACATACTCTTCAAAGGTGAGAGGATTTGGATTGATGCCAATTTTGGCCTTGTTTTCAAGGCTAGCGGAATTTAAGGCTCTTTGAATGAGGGGGTTTTGGGTCATTGGGCACACCTTGGTATCAGAACTGCTGTTAAGTTAATTGCAGAGATATTGACATTGACTAATTATTCTACACCTGTTCGGACTAGAAATTTCCCCAGTTCTGTATCTCACTTTCCAGAAGTGGGATTGAGCCTTTAACTTTGGCGGTGCGATCGCCCTGATATTCCCACTTTAAGAGCGCGTGTGTCATTTTGGTTACAAGGGATTCTCCTTTAATATTTTGATAGCTGTAATAGCTTGATAGCAAGATAGTTTAATATGTAACTTTTTAGCTCTGCGATAACTAAAACTTGCTTCTGTGATTGAGGTTAAAGAAGAGACATCAATTAAAATCAAGATAGTTTGATAGCAAAGTAGCTTTATCAAAAATCAAATGAAGGATTTAAGTTGCTACTTTGCGGCTGGTGACAGCACAGCTTCGCTGATACAGTTATTAATGAAGAGAAAGTTTTTTTCTATGTCTATAATATTGACCGACCCCGAACAGTGGTGCGATGCTTACGATCTGGCCTCTGTCAAACAGAGATATGAAATGCTCATGGAGGTATTCGACCAACCACTATCTCCCCAGTTAATTCAGGACGTGGATTTGGGAACAATACTTGTA
>NZ_CACA01000363.1:0-24071 GCF_000180455.1 Kamptonema sp. PCC 6506 | reverse complement strand
CTTAGTTTCTCACAGCAACTCTAGATAGGTGTCAATCAATGGCTAATACCAATACGATTCAACAGCAGCCATCCGAAGATCGCGTTCCCTTAAAAACTTGGATTGGTTTAATGGGAACCATTTTAGGCGCTTTCATGGCAGTTTTGGATATTCAAATTACCAACGCTTCCCTCAGAGATATTCAAGCCTCCTTGGGCGCAACCTTAGAGGAAGGTTCTTGGATTTCTACGTCTTATTTAGTAGCCGAAATTGTAGTAATTCCTCTCACTGGTTGGCTATCGCGGGTATTTTCTATCCGGTTGTATTTATTGGTCAATGCGGCCTTATTTACCTTCTTTTCGGTCTGCTGTGCTTGGGCATGGGATTTGAATTCAATGATTATATTCCGCGCCTTACAAGGGTTCACAGGTGGTGTATTAATCCCGATGGCTTTCACATTTTTGCTGACTAATTTACCACCATCAAAAGTACCAGTTGGTATGGCAATGTTTGCGATTACAGCCACCTTTGCACCGTCAATTGGGCCAACCATCGGAGGGTGGCTGACGGAGAATTATGGATGGGAATATGTCTTTTATTTAAACTTAATTCCGGGGATGCTTCTGCTAGCTGCTGTGTGGTATGCCGTTGACCCTCAACCACTGCAAACTCAACTGCTAAAAGGGGGAGATTGGTGGGGAATTATCTCAATGGCAATTGGGTTAGGTTCCCTCCAAGTTGTGTTAGAAGAAGGAAGTAGGAAAGACTGGTTTAGTTCTGATTTAATCGTGCGTTTAAGCATCATTTCTGTTATTTTTTTGAGCCTGTTTTTCTGGATTGAACTGACTCGGAAACGACCTTTTATTAATTTGCGCTTGCTGACGCGGAGGAATTTCGGCTTAGCAAGTATTGTGAATGTATCGCTAGGGGTGGGATTGTACGGTTCTGTGTACATTTTACCCCTGTATTTAGGTCAGATTCAGCAATACAATTCTATGCAAATTGGTGAGGTGATTATGTGGGCGGGAGTCCCCCAATTATTCATAGTTCCAATGGTGCCCAAATTAATGCAGCGTGTTGATATGCGGCTGATGATTGGGATAGGAGTTAGTTTGTTTGCGGTGAGTTGTTTTATGAATGCTTATATGACTCATGACTATGGTATCAATGAGTTGCGTTGGTCGCAATTAGTACGGGCTATGGGACAGCCTTTAATTATGGTTCCTCTCTCGACGATTGCAACTGCTGGTATGGAGAAACAAGAGGCGGGTTCTGCTTCGGGATTGTTTAATATGATGCGAAATTTAGGGGGTTCGATGGGGATTGCTGCTTTGGCAACTTTGGTGACGCGGCGAGAACAATTTCACTCGAATCAATTGGGTGATTCTGTATCGTTATATAACCCGGAAACGCAAGCAAGACTTAATCAAATAACTCAGTATTTTGTAAGCAGAGGTTCGGATTTGAGTGTGGCGCAAGATCAAGCGATCGCAGCTATTTCTAATATCGTTCGCCGGGAAGCTTATGTGATGGCTTTTAATGATTGTTTTTACTTTGTGGGGATTGCTTTGCTATTAAGTGGAATTGCGGTAATCTTCTTTAAAAAGGTGAAGTCTGCTGGGGGCGGGGGAATGGTTCATTAAACCGATAAAGAGGTTTAGAAGTAGTTTTGACATCTCTCCAAACCTCTCTCCTATAAGATTTACGCAGGTCGTCCCAGAAACCGGGTTTTTGACAAAATCTGTGGCTAACAACTAAGTATTTTCGTCAAAAAACCCGGTTTCTCTGGTTGGGTGCGTAAGTCCTCTCCTAAAAAAAGAGAGGCTTACTTATCTACAGTTTACTTCTACAGTTTCCTAAACTCGATAGTTCCGATCTAACTTCAAAAATGTTTGCAGCAATACGTTGGCTCCCTCGGTACATTGCTCTGGAGATGTATATTCATCTTCTGCATGGCTAATTCCTCCAAGACTGGGGACAAAAATCATCCCCATGTCAGTAAAACGTCCTATTTCTTGAGCGTCATGTCCGGCTCGACTAGGTAAATAGTAATAGCTTAAGTTTGATTCTTGGCAAACTTGCGCGATCGCATCTTGTATATGGGTGGCTGCTAGGGTAGGTAAGACGTGCAAAGTCTGAGCCATTACTACTTCTGTTTGGGTAGCAGATGCGATCGCATTAAATTCCTGTTTGATTTTTCCTAGTAAGTTATCTAAATGACTTTGGGAAAGGTCGCGCAAATCAATTTTAAAATCAACTTTTGCTGGTACAGTATTCGCTGCATTCGGTGAAACGTTGAAGTATCCTACTGTTGCTACTTGTTCTCCCGGAGTTTCAACTCCTATCTTATTTACAGCTAGTACCATTTGAGCAGCGGCAACTAAGGCATCTTTTCTCATGTTCATCGGTGTTGTGCCGGCATGGTTGGGACGACCTGTAACTGTTACTGTGTAGCGATATTGTCCGACAATTCCTTTGACAACTCCAATTCGATCGCCTGTATTTTCTAATACGCCGCCTTGTTCGACGTGGAGTTCTACGAAGGCTGCAATTTCACTAGGATTACGTTTGGCTGTTGCTATTTTTGACCAATCGCCGCCAATTTGTTCTAAGCAAGTTTGAATGGGAGTACCATCGTTGCGGCGGTAATATTCTGGGTCATTGAGAACATTGCCTGCCATTGCTTTACAGCCAATTACGGTACACTCTTCATCAGTAAAGACGATTACTTCGATCGCATGATTGAGTCGGATGCCATTTTCATGCAGGACTCGCACTACTTCGATACCTGCGAGCACTCCTAAAACTCCATCGTAACGGCCGCCTACGGGTACTGTATCAATGTGCGAACCTGTTGCCAGTGCGGGGGCTCCTTCTTCACGTCCGGCATACCTACCGATGATGTTTCCCGCTGTATCAATGCGAACAGTCATTCCTGCGTCTACCATCCAAGATTGTACTAATTGCCGAGCTAGCAAGTCTTCTTTTGTGAATGCTACTCGGCTTACGCCTCCGTTTGGTAATTTACCGATTTCTGCGAGTTGGTAAATGCTGCGATCGAGGCGCGAACCATTGACTACAGGGATTAATGTAATAGTCATAAAATATGCTCCAAATAATCTGGGATTGAGGCTAGGAGAAGAATTGAATAGTAGATTGCTGGCGCGATCGCTACTTGGAAGAAGACAAAACTTAGAAGTCAATCGTCAATCGCTAAAATGCACTCTTGAACGGGGATTGAGAATTTTTGAGGACACAGGCTACTTCTGTATACTGTATACAATAGCTCTCAAACAGCAGAGTAAATGTAGCGATTTATACAATTTGTCAAAAATTTGAGCGATCGCCACTGAGGAGAAGAGAGGAGTCAGAAATCAACCGTCAATGTCCCGCAGGATAAATGTGCCTGCGGACTATTAATTTGAGGATAAAATTGCTACAGTGAAAGTTTTGCAGTTATCACAACGCTCGCGCAGCAGGAGACAACCACTATGGCCCGTATGTACTACGATGCCGACGCTAACTTAGACCTCTTAGCCAACAAAACCATCGCAATCATCGGCTATGGTTCTCAAGGTCACGCTCACGCCCTCAACCTTAAGGATAGCGGCATGAACGTCATTGTCGGCCTATATCCCGGCAGTAAATCTGCAACCAAAGCAACTGAAGCCGGTTTGACAGTTCATCCAGTTGATAAAGCTGCCGCTGCCGCTGACTTCATTATGATTCTGCTTCCCGATGAAGTCCAAAAAACTGTTTACAAGCAGGAAATTGAGCCGCATTTGACAGCCGGAAAAGTGCTAGCTTTCGCTCATGGCTTTAACATTCACTTTGGCCAAGTTGTCCCCCCTGCTGATGTAGATGTGGTGATGGTTGCGCCTAAAGGCCCCGGACATTTGGTGCGGCGGACTTACGAACAGGGTGAAGGTGTTCCTAGTTTATTTGCAGTTTACCAAGACGCTTCCGGTCAAGCACGCGATCGCGCAATGGCCTACGCTAAAGGCATCGGTGGCACACGCGCCGGCATCCTGGAAACCAGTTTCCGCGAAGAAACCGAAACTGACCTCTTTGGCGAACAAGTTGTGCTTTGCGGCGGCTTAAGCGCGTTAATTAAAGCCGGATTTGAAACATTAGTTGCAGCGGGATATCAGCCAGAATTAGCATACTTTGAATGCCTCCACGAAGTTAAACTAATCGTTGATTTAGTAGTAGAAGGCGGCCTCGCTAAAATGCGTGACAGTATTTCCAATACAGCAGAATACGGCGATTTAACTCGCGGCCCTCGGATTGTTACTGACCAAACCCGCGCTGAAATGCGTAAAATCCTGAGTGAAATTCAATCAGGTCAATTTGCCCGTGAATTTGTACTAGAAAATCAAGCTGGTAAACCCGGATTTACTTCGATGCGTCGTCAAGAAGCAGAGCATCCTATTGAAGAAGTAGGCAAAGATTTGCGAGCGATGTTTAGCTGGTTGAAAAAGCAAGCTTAAAGCGAAGGAAGATGGGGAGCGGGGGAGATGGGGGGCGGGGGAGATGGGGAGCGGGGGAGATGGGGAGATGGAACAGGAAAGATAAAGATTTCCCCTCTGCTCCTCTGCCCCCCTGCCCCCCTGCTCCTCTGCTCCTCTGCTCCTCTGCTCCTCTGCTCCTCTGCTCCTCTGCTCCTCTGCCCCTCTGCTCCCCCGCTCCCCTGCCCCATCCCTCTCAAGGGCTGGGACTTGCCTTTTGCTCTAAGTTTTCTATATCCTTCTGTCTTTGCTCGTTGGTATTCTTCGGCTTCAACCACTTGGGCCATAGTCCGACTACAAAATTTCTGCTTTGTAAGCTAGCATCTTTTACAGGTTTAGGTAGAAAAGTAAAGCTGTCGCCCCACATAACAAATACCACAGCTAAGAACAGGAAAAAAGGAAGAAAGTTTTTTGATTTTTTTGCTGACATAAGTGGAACGGGGTTGAGGTGATCGATGTGCGCTATTTCAGTTGGCTCACTAATAATTACAAGGTAACATAAGGAGCAAGCTTAGAAGCAAACTAGCTCAGAACTTACGTATTAAAGTCGGAAACTCGGCTCCTCCGAACTCCCCTTAAAAAAAGGGCTGATTTTCCTCTGTTTTTAACGTAGTAGATTGCTTCGCTTTGCTCAGATTGCTTTATGCTGAGTAACTGCGCTGCGCTTGACTGGGCTTCGGGGTTGATTCAGCTTGCTTCTGACACTTGCAACTGCACTTTGCAGCTTATAATTTGAAGATAAAAGCGTTCGTCCGAAAGCAGCAGGGAAAAGATTTAGATTATAAGTATTTCCCGACTATTTTTGTCAAAATAGATAGGCAATCGTCACTTTTTAGATATATCCTATTTCCCACAATAAGGAAAACTACCTGCGAGGAATCAAATATGTTTTCTAATTTAAAACTAAAAAACCGCATTCTAATTGGATATGGTTTACCTATTTTATTTTTAATAAGCTTAGGCTCTCTTCTCTACATAGGTGCTGTTAGTCGAGATGCTATAGATCGGAAAGTAAAGCGTTCTCAAAACACTATTATCAGCATAGGAAATGTAACCCAAAGTCTGTCTATAATGATCCGTAATGTCAGGGGTCAGGTGCTATTTCCCCAAGACATTAGTTACCAAAATAGATATGAATTAGGGTTGGAGAATTTTCGCAAGGCAACCGTTGAACTAGATAATTCTTTTCAAGATAATGAACAGCAAAAGCTGCTGACTATCATGGTGACAGAAATAAATAGCTTAGATAGAATTTCTAAACAAGTGTTCGGATTGGTAAGAAAAGGCGATCTTGGTTATGCTAAAAATCTTACGGGTTCCCTACGGGTAAATGAAATCGATCGGGTACGGGAAGATATTCTCACAAAAGAACTTGCATTTTTAGCAAAAGCATCTCAACAAGAAGAAAACGAAACGCGATCGCTACTGGCATTGATTGTGATTGGTACGGCGGTGTCTGCAATAGGTTCCCTTGCTATTGGTCTTTGGGTTGCGTCGGATATTGGTAGGATGATGAATGGGGTCGCAGATGCGATCGCTACTTCTTCAGTTAAGATTACGGCTACCGTAGACCAGCAAGAACGCACTGCTAGCCAGCAAGCTGCTGCTGTGAGTCAAACCAGCATTACAATGGATGAATTAGGTGCATCCTCACAGACTACAGCCCAGCAAGCGCAATCAGCAGCCGCAGGAGCGCGTCAAGCTTTAAAGTTGTCTGAGGGAGGAACTCAGGCTGTAGAGCGTACTTTGGATGGAATGACGGCGCTGAAAGGGAAAGTGGAAGCGATCGCCAATCAAATTACCCACTTAAATGAGCAAGCTAACCAGATTGGAACTATCTCAGGTTTAGTGAGCGAATTAGCAAACCAAACAAATATGCTAGCTTTGAATGCGGCTGTAGAAGCGGTGCGTGCTGGCGATCGCGGCAAGGGATTTGCTGTTATTGCTAATGAAATTCGTCAATTAGCCGATCGTAGCAAAACCTCAGCCACCAAAATTAATAATCTCGTTGCTGATATTCAAGCTGCGATCGATTTATCTGTAAAAACAACGAATGAAGGCACAAAAACTGTGGATTCGGGGATGGAATTAGCTCAAGGAACGGCAGAAGTTTTTTCCGCTGTCGCTGATGCTATTAACGGTATTGCAGTTAGCACTCAACAAATTTCCCTTACCGCTCAGCAACAAGCACTCGCCGTTGAGCAGGTAGTTGATGCCATGAAAACTATTAATCAGGGAGCAGAAGAAAGCGCGATTGGTATTTCTAAAACGAAAGAAGGTACCGAAGAACTAAACCAAGCTTCCCAGAATCTCAAAGCAGTTTTGTAGTATGAGGGGTAATTGGTAATTGGTAATTGGTAATTGGTAATGGCTAATTGGTAATTGGGAAAGAGACTCCCAATTTTCCCTTTCTTCCTTCTTCCTTCTTCCTTCTTCCTTCTTCCTTCCGTTATAAGATTTCAGCAAATTAATCGGCAAATATTATGAAAATCATGCAAACGGTAATACAAGTTTCTCTTAGCTTTGCTACTTGTCTCTGGCTACAATCCTGTAGCCAGCCATCAGAGGTTATAGCACCACCAACTGCTACTCCATCGTCCAAGAAGATAACTTTAAGCGGTTCGCATACAATCGGATCTATTCTTTTTGAAATAGCCAAGCCCTATGAAACTGCACACCCCGGAGTTAAAATTGATGTGAAAGAAAATGCTACTTGGCGCGGAATTGCAGATGTACGCCAGGGGACTGCGGATATAGGAATGGTTGCTCGCTCGATGAAAGCTGATGAGAAAGACTTATTGGCTTCTACTATTGCTAAAGATGGCATATCAGTAACTATACACAGGGACAATCCAGTTAAAAGTCTGACAAACCAGCAGATTGTTAATATTTACACGGGCAAGATTAAGAATTGGCAAGAAGTAGGTGGGAAAAATCAGCCTATTTTGGTTATCCATCGCTCTGAGGGAGTGGCTGCTTTAGAACCTTTTTTGAATTATTTCAAATTAGAAAAAAGTGCGATTCGCGCTGATGTAGTTGTTACTGAAACGGACGAACTCGTGCAGGCTATGGTTGGGAAACCCGAGTCTATTGGTTTCAGTTCTATTGGTGTTGTAGAATCTATTAAGGACATTAAATTATTACCAATTAACGGAGTCGCCCCCACTAATGAAAATGTTAGTAGTGGTAAATTTCCCATTACTCGCCCTCTGAATGTGGTTACGAAAAATCCTCCTTCAGCTTTGGTAAAGGAGTTTATAGATTTTAGTCTTTCTCAGGAGGCGCAAGCAATTGTTAAACAGAAAAAGTTTGCGCCAGTGAAATGATCTTATTGGTAATTGGTAATTGGTAATTGTAAGAAAGAATTAGGAGTCAAGAGTCATATTCACGATCGCAGTGTATACTTTTTATTTTTGAGGTGAAAGTTTATGAAGATTAGTTATGATTCCGAAATTGATGCTCTCTACATTAGACTTGTAGAAGGTAAGCATCAGTGTCGCACTTTACAGTTAACTGAGGAAATTGCTTTAAATATTGGAGAAAATGAATTATTAGTAGGGATAGAAGTTTTAGATGCTACGGAAGTTTTAGGTGCAGGAAATATCCCTAATGTAGTGCTAGAAAATATATCTTTTACTGTAGCTTAAATAGGGAAGGCGATCGCTATTTGTGCAAGTATCGCTCTCCCTGGTATTCTTACGAAAAGCGTCTTTGTGTAAAGTTAAGCTGTGTCGCTGTTTGTAGCTTGTGGCATCGACTCAATTAACGCCCTTAGCACTTTATTAACTGACTCTGGTGTTGTAAAAACTTGAGCTACATCTTCATCTAAAACCACAACTTTTAATAGTGGCTTTCCCCCACGAGCTGCAAAGCGATTAGGCTTCGCTTTCTTGTAATCAAAGTGATACTCAGCTAGAAGCTCATCATCTGGATTGTGTGAGTCATCAAAAGGCGTTTTGCTCATAATCCTCACGCTCTCTTCGAGTGGCTAAACGGACACTGATAATGCGAATAACTTTATAGCGTTCGGTGAAAGAAATCAACAGCAAGCGATTGTTTTGAGAGTGACCAATAATCATCTCTCGCCTCTCACCCATTGAGTTAGCTTCATCATCAAAAATAACAGCCAAGGAATGAAAGATCGCCCTTCATTAATTTTTACAGATACCTATTGCTCCTGCTTAAGAAAACTTTGTACTATGGCCTCAGCTTCAGCAGGAATCTCCGTCACTAACCGCACTGGAATTGCAGATGTAGAGGCAAATTGTGCATATTCTGGTGTTAGAAATACTGCATATTTCTCAGCATCGGGAGTGAGTTGAGCGGCCATTGCCAAACTAATAGCTTTAATGTAGTTGCGAACGCTAACGGCGCGAACACCGACGACTTCATCCCCTGTCACTGCTGTACTCGGTTTATCTGCTTGATCTAAAGTCGCGCTGGGATCTTTTACGCTCAAATGCGTGCCACCAACAAAACCAACTAGCCATTTCGGAGATGGAATTTTGGAAAATCCTGCGATTTGTTCGATTAAGGCGGGGGTAGTTTTGTCGGCGGAGGCGGCGACTACGAGGGTGGGAACTGCGATCGCACTCAATCCTGTTTCGCCAAATAGTAAAGATGTGGTAGGATTCATCGCGATCGCTCTTTTAATCCGAGGATCGCGTAGTTGATAGCTATCTTGTGGAAGTCCAGCCGCCGCGCACTGAATCCCTTCTCCTAAGCTGAATGTAATTAATTTGCTTTGACAGCGTTGTTTGAGCCTTGTCAGTTGCATTTCTGCGCCTGCAACTGATAGTGCAGTCGCTCCGCCGAAGGAATAACCAACTATCATCGCATTGTCTGTGGCTAATTTCCCTCGCAGGGAACCATCACTTTGATTGAGTTTGGCCAGTTCATCGAGGACAAAGCTGATATCTTTGGGTCGATCTATAAATTCTTGTGCTTCTAAAATTAATCCTTTACCTGCGATCGCAGCATTAGTATGATCTGCGTTACTACCGGGGTGTTCTAAGGCCGCGACTGCATAGCCGTAAGAGGCTAAATGCTCTGCTAAATACTGCAAGTCAGTGCGGATGGAACCCAAGCCGTGAGAAAATACAATTACTGGTTTGTCAGCAGTTGTCGCCGCTGACGAGTAGACATCGAGGGGAATGCGGCGGTTGCGTTGACTGTCATACAAGTCTAATTTAAGTACCTTTACAGAGTTAGGGCCAGCTTGGGTGGGATCGAAGGGTAGTTTGATATTGGGGTTGGTGGCCGCTAATTGAGGCGCGATCGCAGCCATGAACCGCTGGGTTTGCCAAAAACCTGCATTTAAGTTTTGCATAACTGCAAAGGCGCGATCCAAGTCAACGATCATCCGCTGGCCGGGATAAGCTTCGATAAAGCTGAGTACAGATAGACCCTCTGGCGCTGTCGATCCCAGTACCATTGCGGCTCGTAGCGCTTGCACCCCCGCACCATCGCGC
Source organism: Kamptonema sp. PCC 6506 (assembly GCF_000180455.1). Classification (NCBI taxonomy): domain Bacteria; kingdom Bacillati; phylum Cyanobacteriota; class Cyanophyceae; order Oscillatoriales; family Microcoleaceae; genus Kamptonema; species Kamptonema sp. PCC 6506. The sequence continues at coordinate 14,113 of NZ_CACA01000363.1, read as the reverse complement.
CGAGGCGTGACAGTAGCGAGATCCGCGAGGATACCGGTGCCAATTTGGGTATTTAGCAGGTTGCTAACAGTGACGACGTTGAGTTGAATTTTCGTTTTCAGAGCACCGTAGATTTGGCTGCGCTGTTGAGATGAGAGCAACGCAGCATAGTTTTGCAGACTTTCTGGGAGTTTTCCCGTTTCCACAAGCGATCGCAAGTCAGCAACAGCGATTGACGACTCGAAAATTCCTTTACGGATGACAAGAGTTTCAGCAGCTTGTACAGGGGTTGCGATCCAGCCCAGGCTGCTGAGGGCGATCGCGCTTGCTATACTTACTGCTGAAGACAGGCATCTGAATTTGGGTCGCATAATCATCTTTAACTCGCTCGGACTATATGTAGATATATCACCATACTGTCAAAAGTTTTCCGTGTCGGGTAAACTTCTGTAAAGGGAATAAATCTCGCAGAGAAGAAGAAACCCAAAGTGCGATCGCCTAGTTAATCCGATGATATGAGAATTACTTGATTATTTGCACCAGCTTGTAGGGTGCGTCAGACGAAATTCTACAGCGACGATCGAGGGTGACATTTACTGACGTACCCTACCATATATGCTAGTTTCGTAAGTTCTGTAATTGTGCCTGACTCAAAATTCAGCTTTTTTTCAAACAGTTCTCTGCAACCTTGACCTTAAAGGTTGTACCCGACTTTTTAGGCAGCCATCCTATCTGTAATGCCTGTTGTATCCATAATGCCACATCTGAAGGCCTAACTGGGTTGATTGCATACCTCCGCTCAATTGTCCAAGCTTGAATTTTTCCTGATTCATTTTGAAGTTGTAGAGGTACAAGTTCACTATAAACTAGACTGTATCTCTGTGGATGGGGACGATCCGTCACAATTACTAGCACCGAGCCAGGTTCTTGAGCGTGTTCGACTGCAACGTGAAGAGATCCCTCCAGGTTCTCTGCTTGCATATTAGCTGCTTGCTTGCGGATGAGCCAGATGAATGTTTCGCCTTCAACAACTATTTTTCGCGCGCCTTTTTTCGGGATAGACATTTATCTCACTTGCCTTATAGTTATGCCGCCTCAACGCTTCGGAATTATTCTATAAACACTTTGCATGAAATTCTCATATCCATTTTCTGGAAGATCGGAGAAATCATTTGCTGCCAGCATATTAAATGATAGCATTGCTGTACAGTCAATACTCGAATCATCCAGGCACGCTTTGATGAAATAGGTTGGATAAATTATTAATGAACGGTTTGGTGAAACTACTCCATACCAATCTTGACCATCATCTTGAATGCAAACCCACTCCCAACTAAATTGACGAACAAGCTGATTTCCCCACACTATACCTAAACCCAATGCAACATCAATCGGATCGGGTTTGTGAGTAAAATACTTTTTGAAAAAACTATCAGGCTCAGTTTGCCATTGATCTACGAATGAGTCTACTTTTTGAACAATCGCATCCGGGTTGGCTGAGGGAAGTATTTCTAAGTTTCCTAAAGTTTCTACCGATAAAGCTTGGATCTCATTTGCTTCTTCTAGATCGAGTGGACGTTCTTGGATACTCATAGCAACTCCTAATTTTAATAATGAAACAGCCCTGCTTGACGGTAAGGCTAATTATAATAATCCAGCATTTTTTAAATCATCATTTTGCGCTAATCGTACAGTTTCTATGGATTGATATCGATGTCCATCAATTGTGTATATCAAACCACACTGCGTGCATTCTAAGACAACTTTTTGTGCTTCTGTATCAAACAAAGCAGACAGTTCTAATTTTCCACATCTCTGGCATTCAACATCTACTGATAAAACAACAATCTCCCATAATTGATCTCGCAAAATTGCCACCATAGACTGTTCGCTTGAAGGCGCGAAATCTAGAAAACGCTTAATAATTTCGGGGGTACATTCCGATCGTTCAATTGGATAAGAATTAGGGTCAATGTTTATTAACTCTTCCAGTCCATATTCATCAATTAGATGTGGAGACAACAACATTTTGTTTTCTTGATACCAAGTTCTAAGGTATTGGAAGATGAGTAGAGCAGTATCTTGCTCATCTATCTGGGAAATAGTTTTGCAAAATTCGTGCCACGCTTTTCGGCAATTTTTACTCATCATTAGTCTATTAAGGTACTGGATAAGTTGTAATTAAGTTGCCCGCCCCATCAGTAATGATTTGTATCTTACTTGTTTGGTTCTCACCGAATTGAGGGTCTACGTAGCAGTAGAAAACTATGATTAAAAATCCAAAACCGGAAAAGGTTTCGCCGCTTCAATCTGAGCCGCTAAAGCAATTAAAGTAGCCTCTGCCCCCGGTTTACCAATAATTTGAATTCCCAAAGGCAAACCATTAGTATCTAAACCAGTAGGCAGCGCGATCGCAGGTTGACCGCTAGCATTAAAAGGCGGACAAGGAGCAATCCAGTGAATGATTTTTTCTAATGTTTCCTCTGGAGTCAAATTTGCCCACTCGCCAACTCGAATTTGTGGGTACATATAAGTCGGCAATACTAGCACGTCAAAGTTATCAAAAAAACCGACAATCCGGCGGGCAATAACTTGCATTTGAGACACAGCTCCCAGATATTCTCCCGCAGAACGAGTTCGATCTAATAGCCAGCGATTCATCGGTTCTAGTGCCGGGGCGGGAATACCGCTAGCTGCTACACCCGACTGCCAAATTACACTAAATGGCTCAATTAAACCAGCGAAATCAGGACACCCAGGTTCAATATTATGACCTAATTCTGATAGTAACTTTACTGTATCTATCACTGCCTGCTGACACGATGATGAGACTTCCCCTAGAGGAGCAATTGTCGTGGAAAAAGCAACTCGCAAGTTACTCAATTTTTGGTCAGCAGCCTCTAAAAATGATAATTCTGGATTTGGCAACCAGTAAGGATCGCCTGTAATATAACCAGACATTACATCCAAAAGTGCCGCCGCATCTCTGACAGTCCGAGCTAAGGGGCCATTTGTAGAAATACCACTTTGATAATCACCAACAGGCGCGTGAGAAACTCGCCCTCGCGTGGGCTTAATACCTACCAAACCGCAACAGAAAGCCGGGCCGCGAATTGAGCCACCACCGTCAGAACCTTGAGCGATCGCGCATAACCCCGCCGCCACCGCCGCCGCCGCCCCTCCGCTAGACCCCCCAGGCGTATAATCCAAATTCCAGGGGTTGCGCGTCGGTGGAAAACCTTCCGGTTCCGTATATGGCAAAGAACCCACCTGAGCCGTTGCAGTTTTGCCCAGAATATTGAATCCAGCAGCTTTAATCTTGGCGACTACACCATCATCGTAGGTGGCAATGTTGGACAGCAAAGCAGGCACTCCGTAGGTACAGCGCACGCCTGCAACAGGAGTGAGGTCTTTAATCGAAATTGGCACACCGAAAAAAGGTGGGAGACTTGCGCGATCGCTAGTTCTTGTTAACTGCTCAGTTTGAGATTTAGCGAGTGCGATCGCCTCCTGGGCCATCACAGTCACATAACTACCCACTTGGGCATCCAATCGCCCGATCCGTTCCAAATAAAGCTCCGCGAGCTCCAGGGGCGACACCTCACCACTGCGGATCGACCGCGCCTGTTCAAGGGCCGAAGAAAATGCCAATTCTACCGGATTCATTATATTTGCCTAGAGAACTAACGCCTGCTACAGAGGAGTCATTTTAACGATAAAGATTCTGTAAATCCCAGCTTTTAGCAAAACTTTAACAATTTTGACACTCCCCGATCTAAACCACTCAGGAATCCTCAAGGAAAAATTTTGGGGAATAAATTTACAAAAACTTGATAATCGCTACTTTTTTATCAATCTTAGTAAGATCTATCTTAGGATGTAGAAAAACTTTACTGCCATCCTGCTAAAGAAAGAATATTTGATTGCCCGGTCTGGGAGTCAAATCCCCTTGAAATAGATCGGTCTGAATAGCTAAGCTGTTCAGTAAAGCGCACAGCAGCCTAATTGACCCTTGCCCAACCTGGATAAATCCTTTGTCCAAACAACCTTTCCCCTAAACAAGGTAGCGCACTTATGACACAATCACAGCGTCCGCCAGCACCCCGTCCTCCCGTTCCCGGCGCTCCCCCACCACCCCCCCCAGGAGGAAGACCTCCAGTACCTGGCGTACCCAAAGCAGCAGCACCACCGCCACCACCAGCAACACCAGCCGCTCCACCTCCAGCCGCCGCACCCCCAAGTTCCACAGGCCCGGGCCTCGCCGCTGGTAACGTCACCTTGAAGGAGATGGTGATGCGAGCCAAAGAAGAAGGCATTTCTGACCTTCACTTGGGAGTAAATGAACTTCCCCGGTTCCGCAAACGTGGCGACATTACCGATGCCGGTTATCCCGTAACCGATTTAGATACTTTTATGAGTTGGCTGCGGGAGTGTATGAGCGATGAAGAAATTGCCTACTTCCAGAAAAACTTAGACTTTGACGGCGCTTTTGACTTTGGCTTTACTCGCATTCGGATCAGCGCTTTTGACTCCTTAGCTGGCCCAGCAATGGTATTACGTCTAATTCCAGCCGAAATTTTGACAATGGAGCAATTGAGGCTACCAGAGGTCTTTAGGAAAGTATGCGGCTACCACAAAGGCTTAATTTTGGTGACGGGGCCAACAGGTTCTGGGAAATCCACCACAATGGCCGCAATGATTGACTATATCAATAAGAACAAATCCCATCACATCATTACCATTGAAGACCCCGTAGAATTTGTACACACAAGCCGCAAATCTTTGATCAAGCACCGGGAAGTCGGCCGACATACCCTCAAGTTTGTTAACGCTCTCAAAGGAGCTCTGCGGCAAGACCCGGACATGATGCTAGTAGGAGAAATTCGGGACAGAGAGACGGTGGAAATCGCTCTTAAAGCCGCCCAAACGGGTCACTTAGTAGCAGGGACGCTGCACACGAACAGTGCTATTAAAACCCTGACTCGGATTCTGGATATGTTCTCCTCTGAAGAACAGCCAGCGATGCGGGTTTCAATCGCTGAGTCTTTGGTGGCAGTCATTGCTCAATTACTATGTAAAACTACAGATGGTAAGCGGGCTGCTTTCCACGACATTCTGATCAATACCGACGTGGTTAAGGAATACATTCTCAAGGGGCAGAATGAGGAAATTAACCAAATTATGATCAAGGATACTTATGAGGGTATGACGACAATGAACAAGTCTCTGTATACACTCTATCAAGAAGGTCGTATCACTGAAGAGATTTGCATTGAAAACTCCCCTGCTGCGAACGAAATGGCTCAAATGCTCCGAGGCCGAGTTTGATCGCAAATAAAAATGTTAACAGTTGACTGTTAACTGTTAACTGTTAACAATTTCTTTGGTGTTTTTCTTTGAATTCTGACCGCCAGCCCTTACCACAACTTTTTAAAGGCATTGCACTTTTTACGCCAGGGGGAGATTTAATCTACTGTATAGACCCCAGCAAAAAAAGTCGATGGCATTTGCATTTATGTGCAGCTCTACAAGAAATGCTGGGTTTGTCAGAACCTCCCCATTTTCTCGTCCCTTGTTACACAGCAACTATTGACCGATGGCTCGATCCCCAGACTCAGCAGATGCGAATTTCGGCTGAAGCTTATCCCCCAGTTCTGCGACATCAAACTTTACTGAATGCGGTGTTTGAGACTCAAGATTTAGTTTGGCGCGTCCGTATTGAGGAACTTTGCAATCCAATGGTGATCGCTACTTATTACAACCAATTTCCTGAACTTTGGGAAAATCATGAGTTAATTGTACAGTTTCCGAGTGGTGAATCTCAGTCGGAGAGTGAGATAGGAAGCTTACTGGCGCTGCGGCGGCGGAGTGGGGGAGTTGCGCGATCGCTTTATGCAGATGCGGAAGCTACCCCGCCATTAGAAACTCAAGGATATGTCTTGCGTTTGTTTGTCTCTGGTAATAACGCCGCTACTGAAAGGACTCTTAAGACTTTGCACCAACTTTTAGATCAAACTCTGGGTCAACCCTATACTTTGAAGGTGATTGATGTTTTTAAACATCCAGATCAAGCAGAAGCGGATCAAATTTCTGCTACGCCTACTTTGATTAAAGTGTGGCCGCGCCCGGTGCGCCGGATTGTGGGAGAGTTAGGCGATGTTGATAAAATTTTGCGCCTACTTGCGGTTTCAGAGGTTTAAATTGGTAATTGTTAACTGTTAACTGTTAGTTGTTAGTTGTTAGTTGTTACCAATTACCAATTACCAATTACCAATTACCAATTACCAATTACGCAATTCCTACCAATTTAGCACTAAGATCCCACATCCGCTCAGCTTTCTCATCATCTCTTGCTTGGGGAGAAACTGTTTGCACAAAAGATTGACCATCTTTCTTCTGTCGATTTCCCCAACTCCAATAAGCACCAGATTGACGATATTCAGGATCGGCAACTACCGCCGCCACGCGCTCGCCAGATAATTCTTCCGACACGAAACCACCAGTAATATACTTCTGGAATAATGGGAAAATTTTCTGAAACAAAGGATAGTGATTGCGGAATAGAGGTGTTTCCGCAACACAGCCGGGATAAAGAGAAGTGAAAGTAATTCCCGTAGATTCGTGATAGCGGCGATGCAGTTCGCGCATCGTCAGCACGTTGCAAACTTTACTATCTTTATAGGCTTTGACCGGTTCAAATTTCTTACCATCAATCATCGAGATTGGTGCCTTAAAACCCTTTTCAAAACCTTCAAGATTGCCCAAATCTGGTCGCGGTGGAATCTTCCCGCCCAACTCGTCTGGGTTATGGGTGACAGTTCCCAAAATTACCAACCGCCGATCGCGAAAGCTGGATCTCTTCATATCCTCTAACATCAGGTTACAGAGGAGGAAATGACCAAGGTGATTTGTGGCCATACTCAATTCAAATCCGTCTGGACTTCGTAAGGGTTCCTTTAATAAAGGCATATAAATGGCAGCGTTACACACCAAAGCATCCAGCGATCTACGACTTGCCCGGAAGTTGTTCACAAACTCCCTAACGCTATATAAACTGCCTAGATCGATGTGCATTAGCGTGTAGCTATCGGTGGGCATTCCCAACGCTTCGGCTGCTTTTTTTGCCTTGGGTAAATCACGACAGGCCATGACTACGTGCCATTCCTTCCTTTTGGCAAAGGCTGAAGCAGCGTACAAACCGACTCCTGATGATGCGCCTGTGATTACAACTGTTAAATTTCGCTCTTGTGCCATACTGTTGTGAATTCGGTTAAGTTAGGGCTTACGCATTATTTACGTAATTCTGTCATTGCGAGTGAAACGAAGCAATGGGTACCTTTAGTTTTTTGCTATTTTTGTTTGTGTAAGTGCTATGACTGTTGTTGACTGTCTCTAGGCTGGGATTTACAGGTCATTTATATTGAGGCGATCGCACACCTGACCTGAATTCTTACGATTTAAAGATTGGGGTCAGTCGATCTAAACTCCTTTTAGCAATAACTTTTAACTTGTAACCGACAGCAGTATAAATTTTGGGTGGGCGACTATCGTCCTCCCATCGGTTGTAATAATAGTTCTATTTTGTTCGTATAGCCATCCTCAACCTGATTGCTGGTAACAATCAGTATTTTATAGGTCGAGCATGGCTTTTGTGTTTCTAGCTGGGTGTAGATGTCAATACCTTCTAATGCTGTGCGATCGCAGCCAGCGTCTCAATCAACCACAGCCACGACTCACAGCTTTGGTGGCAAATTATTACCTACTCAAGGTTTCAGCTATCCTAGATATAAATTTTACCTATTAACCTATCAGTTAGGTAAGTAGGTAAAACGGATTAACCATTAGCTATTAACCATTAGCCATTACCAATTAGCCATTAGCCATTACCAATTAGCCATTAGCCATTAGCTATTAACCATTAGCCATTAGCTATTAACCATTAGCCATTAGCCATTAGCCATTAGCAATTAGCCATTAGCCATTAGCCATTACCAATATTACTTTTGCACCAGTTTCACCTTAGTTGCTAAACCAAGTGCTTGTAGCAATTGAATTGTCATCCAAGTTAGGTCTATCTCCCACCATTTTAAACCGTGACGAGCAGAGTATTGAAATGCGTGGTGATTGTTGTGCCAGCCTTCACCGTAGGTAACTAAAGCTACCCACCAGCAGTTAGTAGAACTGTCACTTGTCTCGTAAGTGCGATAGCCAAATTTATGAGTAGCGCTGTTAACAAACCAAGTACAGTGATATACTAAAGCCAGACGAACAAAGATTGCCCAAACGACAAAAGGTAAACCCCCAATTAACAACAGTAAAAGACCAAAAGCAATCTGAATGGGGAGAAAATAATTTTGGAAAAACTTATAAACTGGGTCGTCAGCAATGTCTTTTGTACAGCGATCGATGGTGTCAAGAGCAGGACAATGATAAAACATCCAACCGATGTGACTCCACCAAAAGCCGCGCCGAGAATCGTGGGGGTCTAAGGCTCCTTGATCGGAGTGTTGGTGGTGGACTCGGTGCAATCCCACCCAGTGAATTACTCCTCCTTGACCGGAAAGGACACCGCAAAAAACTAGAAAATATTCTACCCATTTTGGTGTCTGAAAACTACGGTGGCTAACTAGGCGATGCCATCCTAAAGTGATGCCTAAACCGCCTGTTACCCAGTGGAGAATAATGGCTAAACTAACGGCTGCCCAGTTAAAATTACTTGGGAAGAGGGCGCACAGGGCTCCAATGTGAACTACTGCCAAACTAATAATGTGCGTCCAATTGAGTTCTAGTTTGGGTTCGGTGGCAATTGTCATGCTCGATCTGGATAGAAAGTTTTGAGAAGTAAATGAGTTGTTTTTTTTGAGCGCAGACTCTCGGTAATGAGTTCGGTTTAGGCAATCAGCAATAGATTTCGATCCGTTACCAATTACCCATTACCTATTACCGATCGCTAATTTTCTGCTTCTGCGAGTTTTACTTTGGTGGCTAAACCAAGTGTTTGCAAAAATTTAATTGTCATCCAAGTCAGATCTATTTCCCACCATTTCAAACCGTGACGAGCGGAGTATTGAAAGGCGTGGTGGTTGTTGTGCCAACCTTCACCGTAGGTGAGGACTGCTACCCACCAACAGTTAGTGGAGCGATCGCCTGCATCATAGGTACGGTAGCCGAATTTGTGGGTAGCGCTATTGACCAGCCAAGTGCAGTGAAACACGATGACTATGCGTGCAAAAACGCCCCAAACTACAAAAGGCCAACCGCCTAAGAAGTAGAGCAAGATGCCAAAGGCAACTTGGATGGGTATAAAGTAGCTTTGGAAAAATTTATAAACTGGGTCGTCAGCAATATCTTTGGTGTAACGGGGGATTTGATCTCTGATCGGCAGCTTGTAGAGCATCCAACCCATGTGACTCCACCAAAAACCTTGATTGGAATCGTGGGGATCTGGTTCAGTATCGGAGTGTTGGTGGTGCAACCTGTGCATTCCTACCCATTCGATGGGGCCGCCTTGGCAAGAGAGGGTTCCACAAAAAACCAGGAAGTATTCCAGCCATTTTGGGGTCTGGAAGCTGCGGTGGGTTACTAAACGGTGAAATGCCAAGGTAACGCCTAAACCGCCTGTTACCCAGTGCATAAATAGGGCTAGGGCGATGGCTGGCCAGCTAAAGTTACTAGGCACGAGAGCAAACAAGGCTCCAATATGGAGAAATGCCATAAAGCCTATGATTGTCCAATCAGGGCTAAGTTTTGTTGAAGTTGCGATCGTCATGAAGATAAAAGGTTTACTAACTAAGGGGCCGCATCTGCGCCATAATAAACACCGCGCACTCAGATAGTGAGCGAGGTGAGGATGAATAGCACTGAACGGCTACAAGAAGCAGAGCAGGCACTCTTTCAGATTTTTTCTGGAATTGGCGCGACAGTCAAGCAAAATCTCAAACGAGTTCTTGATGCCTTTCGCCACCATCGCGTAGGTGTCCACCATTTTGCAGGAGTAACAGGCTACGGTCATGACGATTTGGGCCGTGAGACTTTCGATCGCGTGTTTGCTGACATCGTGGGGGCCGAGGCCGCTGCGGTGCGAGTCCAGTTTGTTTCGGGAACTCATGCGATCGCTTGCGCTTTGTTCGGCACTCTCCGTCCTGGAGACGAAATGCTGGCAGTAGCAGGTGCTCCCTACGATACCTTGGAAGAAGTTATTGGTCTGCGGGGTCAAGGTCAAGGTTCTCTAATTGAGTTTGGCATTAGTTACCGCGAGTTGCCTCTGAGTAAGGATGGAAGCGTGGACTGGCAGGCTTTAAAATCTGCTGTTACAGACAGAACTCGCCTCGTTTTTATCCAACGTTCCTGCGGCTATTCTTGGCGACCGAGTTTATCAATTTCTGATATTGAAAAAATCGTTCAAATAGTCAAGCATCAGAATTCTAACACAATTTGCTTTGTAGATAATTGTTACGGAGAATTTGTAGATGAGTGCGAACCCCCAGCGGTAGGTGCTGATTTGATTGCGGGTTCGCTGATTAAAAATCCAGGTGGTACGATAGTGCCTGCTGGGGGCTATGTAGCAGGTAGAGCCGATTTAGTAGAGGCTGCAACTTGTCGGTTAACAGCGCCGGGAATTGGTAGTGCTGGGGGTGCGACTTTTGAGTTAAATCGTTTGCTATTTCAAGGTTTATTTTTGGCACCGCAGTTAGTGGGAGAAGCGATGAAGGGGAATCATTTAACTAGCTATGTTTTTTATAATTTGGGCTATAAGGTAAATCCCATGCCTGCGGCAAAAAGGCGAGATGTAATTCAGGCGATTGAGTTTGGTTGTGCCGAAAAGTTGGTGGCTTTTTGTAGGGCAATTCAGCAGAATTCTCCAGTGGGTTCGTATTTAGATCCTATCCCTGCACCGATGCCGGGATATGAGAGTGAGCTGGTGATGGCTGGTGGTACTTTTATTGATGGGAGTACCTCGGAGTTTTCTGCCGATGGGCCGTTGCGGGAACCCTATATTGCTTTTTGTCAAGGGGGGACGCATTGGACTCATGTTGCGATCGCGCTGGAAGCTGCGATCGATGCTGTGGGGCCGGCTTAGTTAGTAAAGGTTTGAATTTTGAATTTTGTAGGATATAAACTTGAGTAGGGTTTCGATTACCTCAATCTAATTAACATCAACTCCCACCAAATCAGCCACAACTTTCTCTAATCCAGCTATCACTTTCGCCGTCCGTTCCCAATCAACTTTATCAGGTGTATCTTCAGAAGTATGATAAAAAGGATAACGATAAGGAGCCGTATCAGTCACCATCAAACCAGGATAACCATGCTGCCAAAAAGCCCATTGATCTGACCAACCCACACCGGGAATAACACCAGGAATTGCTGCACCTTCCGAGGGAAATTGAGCATGGCGGCGAAAAGATGCGATCGCATCTCTCACCAGCTTACTTGACCCCGTATTACCAATAAATCCAATAAAATTCCCAGAAGTAGGATAAAGTAGATTTAATGGCGCTGGATATTTCTGACTATCCTGAGCATCTGAATAATAACCAATTGTCTCTAAACTCAACATCCCTACAATCTTTTCATTACGTTCTCTACATCTTTTCGCATAAACTAAACTTCCCATATTCGCAGTCCAGAAAAAAGGCGGTTCCTCATTGACAAATTCAACAAAACGCAGTGTTCTGTTGAGTTTTTTATCCGCAAATATTCTCGCTAAAGCCAAGACTCCCGCCGCCCCAGTTGCATTATCATTCGCCCCAGGACTACCTACCACCGAGTCATAGTGTCCGCCAACTACCACAATTTCATCTGCATTTTTACCCCCTGGAATCTCTACCTCAATGTTATAATAAAATCTATCATCAATTTTATATTCTTGTCGTTCCACTTGATAGCCAGCAGATTGAAATGAAGTTGATAAAAAATCAGCAGCTTCGGCAAGTTTCTGATATTGAATAAAATTGCGTTCTCCAATTTCACCAGCTAACTTTTCTACATCGCGGCGTAAAGTATCACGCATCAAAATTTCCTGTGGAGTTAAAGGGGGAATTGTCCCCTTATAGCTTTTCCCTGGCATGGCAATCATAGTTAAATATAGCCCACAAATTATAATGATTACTACAATACTCAAGATAGCAAGTCTAATTAATGCAGTACGATCCCATAATTTAATTTTTCTTGTCGATCCCATTCTTTTTAAATAATCGCTTTACTCTTTAGTCCGCGTAGGCGGACTTTGTTTGTGTAGTAGCGGTTTCAACCGCCAAGTATTATCAAGGATTTTTTCACCCAGATTTAGTATTACCTAAGATTCTGGCAACTTATATTGTCCGACAATTCGCTTAGCATATTCTGGCACATGAGCCTCTAATTTCTCTGGGTGATTCCGCTTCACATAGAGATAATTCCGAGTGAAATGAGAATCAATCGAAAACCGCGCATATTCTAAACCTTTAGGCCCAATTTTCTCAATAAATACTCCCATTAATTTTGCCGCCCACATTGGCAAAGTTACTCCTTTTTCATAGGCAGGAATACTTTGCTGAACAGCGGGCATCCTATTACCTTGAGACATCACAGGCTGAGTATTTAACTGCTCCATTACTAAGTCTAACATCTCTTGTCCCGTATCATTTCTTACCACAATCCATTGCCAGCCAAAAGGTGCGCCCATATAGCCTACAACTAAGTCTGCTAAACTATTAACATAATCAAAACAGCTCAGACAAGATGGGGCAAAAACGTCTTTAAGTTCCTTAGTATTTAGCCCAAAAAATGGCACTTTTTCAGTAGTTCCATCTTCATGCTTAAAATGAACGTTAAAATCCTGCATAAACTCATAAGACACCACTGTTTCATGAGAACGGCTAGTAGTTTCTAGGAATTTCTGCAAACCATCACGACTGACATTATCAACACAGGGAGTACCCAAAACATAGAGCTTTTCTAAACCTAGTTTTTTCTCCACAGTTCGCAAAGCTTGAATTTGACAGCCAACGCCAATCACTAACAGCCGTTTCATCCCCGATTTTTCGATTTGTTCCAATACTGAAAGGTTGGGAGAAAGCGTTGGTTTATTGACTTTAGCGGCTAATATCTCCTCTGGGGTTGTAGCAATAATTGGCATCGGTTGAAAGCGGTCTTCTTTGGTATTTTGGACGCAAACTACGCCTTCAACTATGCCGCGATTCAGCATTTCTATGGCAATTGTACTAACAATTCCCGTCCATTGTGCGCCCTCAATTGGCTCTTTTTTGCGGGCAGCCATCATGGTTTGATTAACGCCGAAATACCAGTCATCGGGGTTGTCGAGATTCCGCGATCGCCCGTGTATTTCTGCTTCCAGTTCTGCGATATGCTGAGTTAGGAAGGCACAAGCTTCCTTGACATAATGGATATAATATGTATCGCACAACCCGCATTCGCTACACAGTTCTTTAGCGGGACGGCGGCTGTTTGGTTTGAGGGCCTTGGCTTTTTTGTGTTGGGTAGATTCGATTGCGGTCATCTAAATTGCTGATTTTATGGAGAGGTGGCTTTTATTAAGGTATCAGGTAGGAGGTATAATTTGACTGGCGAGGTGATAACCCCGCCGGAAACCCAGACAGAGCTGATATTTGACCAACTTGTGTTAAAAAAAGATAGGAGTGATAAGTTAGCAATTACACCCGGAATATCTATTCGTGACAAACAATTCGTTAGTTTGACGGTAAAGCAGAGGTCTGCCAAAATAGATATTTCACACTTTTGTAAGCGTATCTGCTTTTAAGGACTGTAATTTCGTAAAGTAAGACAATAATCTGTTAACGCGGACAAATAATTTAACCCTCGACCACAGCAAGCCGTAACTCATTCATCTAACCAAAGCCCTTGATGAGGATTGAACTCATGACCTCACCCTTACCAAGGGTGTGCTCTACCACTGAGCTACAAGGGCAGATAAAATTAAAAGTTAAAAAGTTTAAATCTTTAATTTTTAATTTTTAATTTTTAATTTATTTGTGGTGGGCCGGGCTAGATTTGAACTAGCGTAGGCGTAGCCAGCGGATTTACAGTCCGCCCCCATTAACCGCTCGGGCACCGACCCATTTGCACCCACAATCATTAATAGTAGCAGTACTCCCTCTACTTGTGCAAGGGG
>NZ_CACA01000364.1:0-70044 GCF_000180455.1 Kamptonema sp. PCC 6506 | reverse complement strand
GTTGATTAACAACTCCTCCGGGTTGCTGTTGATTATTGGCAATGGGTTGCTGCTGATTATTGGTAACGGGTTGCTGCTGATTATTGGTAACGGGTTGCTGCTGATTATTGGTAACAGGTTGCTGCTGATTATTGGTAACGGGTTGCTGTTGATTATTGGCAATAGGTTGCTGCTGATTATTGGTAACGGGTTGCTGTTGATTGTTGGTAACGGGTTGCGGGCTCTGGGTTGGCTGTGGACTCTGGGTGGGTTGCGGGCTCTGGGTGGGTTGCGGGCTCTGGGTTGGCTGTGGACTTTGGGTGGGTTGCGGGCTCTGGGTGGGTTGTGGACTTTGGGTGGGTTGCGGGTTCTCTGTTGGCTGTGGACTTTGGGTGGGTTGCGGGCTCTGGGTTGGTGCTGGTGTTGGACTCTGAGTGGGTTGCGGACTCTCTGTTGGGGTTGGTGTTGGACTTTGGGTGGGTTCCGGGCTCTGGGTTGGTGCTGGGGTAGGCGTAGATGTGGGGGTTGGCTGTGGTGTTGGGGCTGCTGCCGAAGCTGTGGTAATGATATTAATATTGCCCTGAGTGTAGGTTTCAGGGGGAACTGGCACTGTCAATGTTGGTGCGATCGCATTATTTGCTCCACTAGCGATCGCTCCCTTTGTTCCATTTGTGGTAGCATCTCCGACAATGAAGGGAGTTACTGTGCTACCCCCATGTCGAATTGTAATTGCTCCACCACCGCTACCCCCGGCTGTGGAAATACTAGAAATTATACCATTAATATCAGTAAAAGTATCTGTAATTCGCACAAGATTAGTGGCAGTGATATCAACAATACCGCCGCTACCAGAGGCCGATCCTTGGGCGTTAATAGTAACAATTTCTATGCTGCCTTTAGCATTAACAGTTACGTTGCCGCCAGAGGTGCCACTGCTATTAATGTTACCTGTACTAATATTGTTATTGCTGTTTAAGGTTAAGGGGCCGCCATTGCCAGTTGTTGAGCTAGTATTTAATGTAGCAGCACTAGCATTAATGTTGCCAGTAGTGCTGGTGATTGTAATAGCTCTACCTGATGTTGTAATATTACCGCTGGTAATATCTTGGTTGGCTATTAGGGTGATTGTCGCATTTCCCGATCCTGTAATTGTTCCGTTTCCGCTAATAGAACCAGTACCCGCAGGAGTACGAATAGTTACGGGGTTGCTGAAACTAACATTCCCCGCTAAACTAATATTACCGCTGCTATCGCCGCGCCCGATTGTAATTGAGCTAAAGCCATTTTGTAATAAGGCTAATTGTGCTGCTGTCAAGTCTAAACCGCTGCTAGCTGCTGTCCCGCCAATGGCGATTTCTAAGGTGGGTGTAAATGGTTGTAAAATTAAATTGCCAGTTCCCGAAACAGTGTTTGCGAAGTTAATTTTATTAGCTGTGAGGGCGACATCACCAGTAATTGTTGCAGCTTCACCCAGGCTAATTCCAGATGCACCCGTTGCCGTTATATTGCCGTTGATTTGAGTTGTTCCGGCTGCATCTGTTGTTAAGTTTGAGACGTTCGCAGTATTACTAAAAGCTGTATTTCCACCACTATTAACTGTCAAATCTCCTAACGGTGTGCTACTACCAATCGCACCGCCAAAAGTAATATTGCCTGCGCCTGCATTCACTGTCAAGCTATTAGTATTAGCTGTTGCACCATTGAGGGTACTGTTAAAGGCAATAGTACCGTTGCTAGTTGTTCCCAATGTACTTAGCGCGATCGCGGGTGCTGGTAAGATGACATTGCTAGCAAAAGTGAGATTTCCACCGCTACCAGCGACAGCAGAAGTGCTGATATTGCCATTAAGATTGATATTGCTACTACCTGCATTAAGCGTAACTGTACCACCATTAGCTGCGGTGGCGAAAGAGGTGCTAGTATTAATTTCGCCTGTACTAATACCGTTAGTTGCAGTTAGAGAAATCGCGCCGCCGCTACCAGTGGTACTAGATGTATCTAAAGTACCCGTAGTAGTGATATTGCCGCTAGCACTGGAGATCGTAATTCCTCTACCAGAATTAGTAATGCTACCAATGGCAATATTTTGATTAGCATTGAGAGTAATGGTAGCATTGTTACTGCCAGTAATATTGCCAGCAGTATTAATAATTGAACCACCTGTTCCGGGTGCTTGGATAGTAGTAGGATTTTGAAAGGTTGCGTCTCCAACAATCGCGATCGCGCCGCTGCTATCATTTCTACCAATAGTAATTTGAGAAAAACCCTGTTGAATTGTTGCTAGTTCTATCGTTCCGAGATTTAACGAACTGTCGCTGATATCTCCCCCAATTGTAATCCCTAAACTTGGCGTTAATGGTTGTAATTGTAGCGTGCCATTGCCAGCAAGTGTGGTATTACCAAGTAGGTTGATTTCATCTGTTGTTAGGGTAATAGCGCCGCTACCTCCTATGAGGTTAATGGCACTGCTATTGACTAGAATCCCTTCAGTACCATTACCGCCGATACCTGTTAGAGTTAAGTTTCCAGTCCCGACAGTTGCTAATGTGCTTCGATCTAACTCAATACCTATATTGCTAATTCCGCTTCCGCTAGCGGAACCATTACCAGTTAAAGTAAGATTGCCGCCAGAGGATTGTACTGTGCTATTGGCGATGAAAATTCCGCTGTTATCGTCGCCACTTCCACTGCCAGTACCAGTTAGCTGGATATTACCATTAACTGAACTAATTGTCGTATTTGCGCCGTTAATTTCGATCCCATTATTGCTAACAGTTCCATTGCCACCAATACCTTGTAATGTAATTGTTCCCGTGCTGGTAGTTTGCACGATCGCATTGTTTTCAATTACAATCCCAGAAGCGCCAGATACACCGGCAACTCCGGTTCCAACTATAGAGATGTTACCGCTACCAGCATTGAGAGTGCTGTTGTTAATATTAATGCCATCAGGGTTTGCTGCTGTGCCAACTGCGGGGGAAGTTGAGGGAGTATTGCCACCACCCAAGATGATGCTACCGCCGCTGCTGCTAATAGTAGCATTGGCGATCGCGATCGCGCCTACATTGCTACTATCTCGATCGGCATTGAGAGTAATGCTGCCGCCTTGGGTGGTAATATTGGCATTAACGGCAATGGTATTATTAGCTTGGAGTGCGATCGCGCCATTGCCGGCATTAACAATCGGCTGATTGGTAGTAATATCGTTATTAGCAATTAGCGTTAAAGCAGTGCTATTACTCCAAGAAATCGGACTGCTAACGGTAATATTACCGAGAGCACTCAAACCCGATGCCGTATTCACGACTACATTGCCTAAACCTAGTTGATTTTGCAGCGTTGTTGTGCTCAGGTTAGAAGTGGGAGTCGTAGAATCAGAAAAAGTGCCGTTGGCGAAAGCCATTGTGGGTGTATCTGGTGTGTTGCTGATGGTAATATCAGTGGGATCTAACAGCAGAGTTCCTACTTGACCGGATAGCGATCGCAAATCCGCCAATCCTTGATAATCTAAAAATTGCTTACCTGAAACTTCCACAAAACCGCCATTGTCTACCCCGCGAGCGGTAATATTTCCATAAAAGCGAGTAATGTCATCGGCCCAAACGATCGCGCGGCCGCCACTACCGCTATTAATAGCATCAACATTAATGGTAGAATCTTGGCTGACAAATGTGCGATCGGCACGGGGCAATATTCCTAAACCGCGATAGTCTCCCCCAATTAATACCGTACCACCCCCAAAACTCCCACTAGCGTTGACTTTTGTGCCGATTAACCCGACTTGGTTGCCAAAAATGTTAATTTGCCCCCCCATATTGCCAGAGGCATTGAGAGCGCCGCCAGCGATGGCATCTCCCGGTGCTGTTGGCACTGCGATACCAGTACCGCTAAGTTGGACGCTACCATCAGCAAGTACCGTTAATCCCGTAGCATTACCTAATTTAGAACCCGTTAATAATTGGGGAATATTCGCAGGTTGTACCCCATTTTCTATTCCTGACGGGTCAACTGCAATTTCCAAATTCAGCAAGTGCCCTGGTTGGCTAATTCGGACTAAGCTTTGACCGGGGACTGCGGCAATGGTAATATTTCCTCCAGAAGTCGCGATCGTACCTGTATTGATGACAGTACCGCCAATTAAACTAATATTTTCTCCCGCAGATACCGCTAAATTCCCCGCATTAACAATTGATCCCGGTGGGGATGAGAAAGTAAAAGCCGTAGGATTTCCGACTAAACTTGTCCAGTTATTACTACCCACAGCATTTAACCAATTCGAGCCGAAGCCAATACCTGTAGCAGTAGTAGCAGTAAAGGAAGCAGGCACGTTTAATTGAGCCGAAGAGCCGAAAATAATCCCCGCAGGATTGATTAAAAATAGATTAGAATTGCCCCCAGTAACTTGAATTAGACCGTTAATAATTGAAGCATCGCCGCCGACTACTCGCCCTAAAATATTTCTAATAGCAGGATTAGAGATAAAATTAGCAATCTGACCTTCACTCAGTCCAAATTGTTGAAAACTGTGAAATAGATTGGCTCCATCTCCAGAACTTTTGCCACCTGTAATGTCGAAGCGATTTTGCTGTTGAGTAACAGCAGTACCCGTACCATCGGGAGCCGGGATAATCGTTGGGGCCTGGGCAAAACTGGATGCTGCCAAGCACAAAGTAGCTGGGATAGGTATAAATGCAAGCAGCCGATTGATTCTTTTCATAGCGGTAGGCCGGGCGAGGATTATTGCTATCTAGCCTTGAGATGCTTCCACCTCTATTATGATCTATAATTATCGCAATTGCGCTATTCCATTATTACATTAATGTAATCTGAGACTTAAACCTCCAACTCAAGAAGCAAAATCCCTCTCCCAAGTTTTGTTAACGGTTAACGGTTAACTGTTAAGTAAATCCACCTAATTAAGCATAAGATCGGGATGGCTAAAAAACTGACTTTATAAACATTCTTCCTTCTCTCCTAGATAACTAAATTTTTCTTCCTTTTTCTTCCTTCTTCCTTCTACTTAACAGTTAACACTTAACAGTTTCAATATTTAAACATTATGGATATTTCTGGCTACCAGATTCTTAATCAAATTTATGAAAGTACCAATTCTCTGGTTTACCGAGGTATCCGAGAACAGGATTGCCAAGCCGTTATCCTCAAAGTTCTTAAACAGCACTACGCCGCACCAGGGGAAGTAATTCGATATAAGCAAGAGTATGAAATTGCCCAAAGATTGAATATTGAAGGCGTAGTTAAAGTTTATAGTTTAGAATCTTATGACCAGAATCTAGTCTTAATCCTTGAAGATTTTGGGGGTTCATCTTTGGCGGAATTAACAAGACAAACAGATGGCAATAGAACGTTATTGTCGTTACAGAAAATTCTTCAAATCGCCATCCAAATCACTGAAGTTTTATCTGAAATTCATGCAGCTAACGTTATTCATCGAGATATCAACCCCTCCAATATTATCTTTAATCCCCAAACCGAGCAAATAAAAATCATTGATTTTGGTATTGCCACAATTTTCAGCAAATTTAATCCTTTCCTGAAAAATCCTAATGTTTTAGAAGGCACTTTAGCCTATATGTCGCCGGAACAAACAGGGCGGATGAATCGCTCCCTCGATTATCGCACAGACTTTTACTCCCTTGGCGTTACCCTGTACGAATTATTAACAGGACAACTCCCTTTTACTACAACTGATGCTCTGGAATTAGTACACTGTCACATTGCCAAACAGCCTATCGCTGCTCATGAAATTAATCCAGCAATACCGCCAAATATTTCCGAAATTCTGATGAAATTGATGGCAAAAACTGCTGAAGAGCGATACCAAAGTACCTGGGGTATCCAAATAGATTTAGTATGTAGCTTGATGCAGTTAGAGGCGAATGGGGAAATTGAACATCTCATCCCTGGTGAAAATGATATTTCAGCCAAGTTTCAAATACCTCAAAAACTGTATGGCAGAGAGGCAGAAATTCACAGCTTACTTGCAGCTTTTGAGCGAGTAGCAGAAGGCGAAAAACAACAAACATCATCTCTTCCGGGTTCAAATTTTGATTTACATCTTCCTGAAATAATGCTATTAGTAGGTGCTGCCGGAATCGGAAAATCCGCCCTAGCTGCCGAGATTTATAAACCTATTACAGAAAAGCGTGGTTATTTCATTAGGGGAAATTTCGATAAATTTCAGCGCAATATTCCCTATAGTGCTTTGATCGATGCTTTTCAAGCATTGGTGGGGCAATTGTTAATGGAGAGTAAAACCGAGCTTAAAATTTGGCAAGAAAAAATTTTAGCCGCATTTAATGGCAATGGTCAAGTTATAATTGATGCGATACCCCAACTAGAGCTAATTGTCGGTAAGCAGCCACCAGTGCCAGAATTGGGCACAAAAGAATCGCAAAATCGCTTCAGTATAATCTTTCAAAAATTTATTCGTTTATTTGGTTCAGAAGAGCATCCATTAGTGATATTTCTAGATGATTTGCAGTGGGTGGATGTAGCCACTTTAAATTTAATTGAACGCATAATGATGGATGCTGATACCCAATACTTATTTTTAATTGGAGCATATCGGCTTCAGGAAGTCAATCCCAATCATCCTTTAATGATGACGATTGAGACACTACATAAGCAAGAGATAACTGTCAATGAGATTGCCTTAGCACCCTTAGCGCTAGAGCATATTACTGATTTAATTGTTGACACTTTGCAGAGTGAAAGAGGGAAAGTAAAACCTTTGGCAGAATTAGTATTGTCTAAAACTGGGGGCAATCCTTTCTTTGTTAATGAATTTCTGAAAATGCTCGCTACAGAAAAATTGATAAATTTCAATTTAGAATGCCTGAGTTGGGAATGGGATATTAGTCAAATTAAGGCAATGGATATTACTGACAATCTGGTGGAGTTAATAGTTAGTAAGTTAAAGAAATTGCCAGTATCGACGCAGCAGATTTTAGGGGTGGCAGCTTATGTGGGTAGAAAGTTTGACTTAAACACCCTATCTATTATCTGTGAAAAATCACCGCCAGAAATTTTTAAACGCTTAATGCTAGCAGTTGAGTCCGAGTTAATTATACCTAACTCAGAGTTAGATGAACAACTATTAATTCAAGATTATAAATTTGGTCATGATTGGGTACAACAAGCAGCCTATAGCTTAATTAAAGATTTACCCGTAAAATTTCCCCGTTTACTAACTAAATCGGCAGCCGTTAATAGGATTGTGGATAAAATTCCCCTACCTGTGAATAGAACAACAGGCCCTCGCTCGTCAGGTGAAGTTTTAGATTTAGCCGCAGTCATGAAAGCTTCCCAAGCTATTGCTAGTGAAATTGAGTTGGATAAGTTATTAGCTGCTTTGATGAAGATTATGATTCAGATTGCGGGGGCTCAAATTGGCTATTTAATTTTAGAAACTGATGGTCAAATGCTGATTGAAGCTTCTGGGAAGATAGATTTAGAACAAATTGCCGTTTTGCAATCAATTTCTATTGAAAATATCGTGTCTGTATCCATTATCAATTATGTCGCTCGGACGAGAGAAACAGTAGTTCAAAATAATGCGGCAGAGCGGGGTAAATTTACCAACGATCCATTTATCAAAGAACATCAAAGTAAGTCTCTATTATGTACGCCGTTGCTAAATAGAGGTCAACTTAGTGGGATTTTATATCTGGAAAACAATCTAACTACTGGTGTTTTTACTCCCGACAGGTTAGAAATATTACAAATGTTATCTGGGCAAGCTGCGATCGCGATCGCCAATGCTAAACTTTATACAGAGGTTCGCGAAAGTGAAAGGCGGATGGCTCAATTCCTAGAAGCGATGCCCGTAGGCGTATCTGTTCACGATGCCACTGGAGAGATTTATTATGCTAATCAGAAAGCAGAATATTTACTTGGAATAGCGGCTTCGCCAAGAGCGAAAAGTGAACAATTGGTAGAGGTTTATCAAGTGTATCAAGCGGGAAGTGATGAATTATATCATACAGAAAAGTTGCCAATTGTGCGAGCGCTCAGAGGTGAAAGTGTTAAAGTTGACGATCTCGAAATTCATCATCCTGATAAAGTTGTTCCTTTGGAAGTTTCTACTACCCCAATCTTTGATGAAACTGGGAAAATTGTCTATGGCATCGCCGCATTTCAAGACATTACAGAACGCAAACAATCTGAAAATTTATTAGCAGAATACAATCAAACTTTAGAGCGAAAAGTAGAAGAGCGCACCCAAGAATTACAGCAGGAAATCGCAGAGCGCAGGCGCACAGAAGCAGCCCTCTACAAAAGTGAAGCGGAAAATCGTGCTATACTTTCTGCCATACCCGATTTGATGTTTAGAGTTAACTCAGATGGCATTTATTTGGGTTTTATCGCTACTAACGAACTGGTTAGTTTATTGCCATCAGATTATAACCCAATTGGCAAGCATATATCGGATTTTTTGCCGCCAGAAGTTTCTCAGCGCCATCTAGAAAATCTGAAACAAACTTTAGCTACAGGAAAAGGTCAAATTTACGAACAGCAAATTGTGATTGATGGTACGCTACAATATGAAGAAGTACGGGTGGTAGTGAGTGGGCCTAATGAAGCACTATTTATGATTCGGAATATCAGCGATCGCAAACGAGCTGTAGAAGCTCTACGCAAAAAAAATGAAGAATTGATCGCTGCTCTCCAACAACTCAAAGCCGCTCAACAAGAACTAATTCAAGCCGAAAAAATGGCTGCTCTCGGACAACTAATTGCGGGCGTAGCCCACGAAATCAATACGCCTTTGGGAGCGATCCGCGCCTCTATTGGGAATATCACTAATGCTCTCAATAATTCACTTAAACAACTCCCACAAATTATTCAAAAACTATCTCCTGAAAGACAAGCCGATTTTTTTGCTTTATTAGAAGCCGCCAGAGAAAACGAGGAAATACTTTCATTTAGAGAAGAAAGGCAGTTAAAACGCACTCTCAAAAAAGAATTAGAAAATCAAAATATTGATGAGTCAGAAACTATTGCAGATACTTTAGTTAAGCTAGGTTTTTCCCAAGAGATCGCTCCGTTTATAACATTATTTCAACAACAAGACAACACTTTTATTTTAGATACAGTCTATAACTTATATCTACAACATAACAACAGCCGGAATATTGTGCTAGCTGTAGAAAGAGCATCTAAAATAGTCTTTTCACTCAAAAGTTACGCCCGTCATAATAAATCTGATGAAATGACCACTGCCACTGTGAAAGATGGCATAGATGTGGTTTTAACTATTTATCAAAATCACCTCAAGCAGAGAATTGAAGTGATCAAAAACTATGAGGAAGTCCCACCGATTCTTTGTTATCCTGAAGAGTTGAACCAAGTTTGGACAAATCTCATTCATAATGCTATTCACGCAATGAATAATAAGGGAACGTTAGAGATATCCGTTATGGAGCAAAATCATAATATAGTAGTACAATTCACTGATTCCGGTTCTGGTATCCCGCCAGAAATCCAACCGCGAATATTTGAACCCTTTTTTACGACTAAGGCTGCTGGCGAAGGTAGTGGATTGGGTTTGGATATTGTCAAGAGAATTATTGACAAACATCAGGGTAATATTGAGGTAGACAGCCAACCAGGTCGGACTGTGTTTAGAGTGTATTTACCGATTAGATAAACTTGAATCAGGAGTGTGATTTTATGCCAAAGAAAGCTATTTTATGTGTAGATGATGAAAGAATGATTTTGAGCTGTTTGAGAGATCAACTCACTCATCATTTTGGCAATCTCTATAGTTATGAATTTGCAGAAAGTGCTGATGAAGCGCTGGAAGTCATAGAGGAATTAAATCAAGATGGAGTTGATATTCTGATTATTGTGTCTGATTGGCTAATGCCGAATATGAAAGGGGATGAATTTTTAATTAAAGTCCATCAGCAATTCCCCAATATTGTGACGGTACTTTTGACGGGTCAAGCCGATGAAGAAGCAATAGAAAGAGCTAGAAAATATGCTAATCTACATCGGTATTTACCTAAGCCTTGGGATAAAGCGACTTTAATAGAAGCTCTCGAATCTGGCTTAGGGGGAATTGAATCCTAGTAATGAGTAAGACGGGAGCGGGGGAGCAGGGGAGAGATATCAACTGTTAGTTATATCTGCAAAAACTAGCACTGCTTTAGATAAGGCAACCGCAAATTTGGCAGAATATTTAAAGCAAAATCCCGATGAAAATCTTGCTGATATTGCTTATACTCTGCAAGTTGGTAGAAGAGCTTTTAGTCATCGACGGATAGTGGTTTGTAATGACATTGAAGCAGGCGTAATTGCTCTTAAAAATCTCGATCCAAAACAAGTTTTTACTAGCTTCCAAGATTCTAAGAATAGACCTGTTGTATTTATGTTTTCGGGACAGGGTTCCCAGTACATTAATATGAGCTGGGAACTCTACCAAATTGAACCAATATTTCGGGAACAGATCGATTTCTGTTCCAAAATTCTTAAATCTCATTTGGGAATCGATTTACGCCACGTACTTTATCCCAGCGAAATACAGCTAGAAACAGCGACAAATCAACTCAAACAAACTGCGATTACCCAGCCAGCACTATTTGTAATTGAGTATGCTTTAGCTAAATTATGGATGTCTTGGGAAGTGAATCCTAAAGCAATGATTGGCCATAGTATTGGTGAATATGTAGCAGCTTGTTTGGCTGGTGTGTTCTCCTTGGAAGATGGTTTATCCTTGGTGGCAGCAAGAGGTAAATTGATGCAACAAATGCCTGCGGGTTCGATGCTGGCAGTTCCACTTCCAGAACAGGAAATACAATCATTATTAGGTAATAAACTCGACTTGGCTGTAATTAATGGAACCTCTATGAGCGTGGTTTCAGGTACTACTGATGCTGTAGATCAACTGGAACAAAAACTAATTAAAAAAGGTGTTGAATGTCGGCGATTGTACACTTCTCATGCTTTCCATTCACAGATGATGGAGCCAATTTTAGCACCATTTATCGAACAGGTGAAAAAAGTTAAGCTGAAATCGCCGAAAATTCCCTACATCTCTAACCTTACGGGTAATTGGATTACAGCTACAGAGGCGACAAATCCCAGTTATTATGCTCAACATCTGCGCCAAACAGTCAGGTTTGCAGATGGCTTACAACAGCTATTAAAAGACCCCAATCAAATATTGCTAGAAGTGGGACCGGGACGAACATTAAACACGCTAGCAAAACAGCATCCAAATAAAGCATCTGAACAAATTGTGCTTTCTTCATTGCGCCATCCCCAAGACCAAAATTCAGATGTAGCTTTCTTACTTACTACTTTGGGTAAACTCTGGTTAGGAGGAGTACAAATAGATTGGTCTAAATTTTATGCTAATGAGCAACGTTATCGCATTCCTTTACCAACCTATCCATTTGAGCGCGAACGTTACTGGATTGAAGCACCAGGTATTGAGCAACCGATTAAAATTGCATCATCTTTACAGGATGAAAACTCCCCAAAAGTAGACTTAACAGCACTCCATTCTCGACCCAGTTTACACAATACCTATCTTGCTCCTAGAGATGAAACTGAGCAAGTTATTGTTAGTATCTGGCAAGAATTTCTCGGTATCGAACAAGTAGGGATTCAGGATGATTTTTTTGATTTAGGTGGAGACTCATTATTAGCAGTTCAACTAATTACTAAATTAAATGAAACTCTGCAAATATCCTTGTCTCCTCATAGCCTATTGCAATCACCAACTATTGCAGCTTTGGCTGAATTAATTAAAGACAATTCCGGTTTATCTGAGAGCGAAGGACGGCAACTCCAGCCAGATTCTGAGTCCTTGTTAGTAAAAATTAAGGGCGGTAGTTTTAAGCAACCTTTGTTCTTAGTGCATCCGGTAGGCGGTCATGTTTACATTTATCGAGATTTAGCGCGTTATTTAGATTCAGATCAACCTATTTTTGGCATACAAGCGCACGTTGCAGATGGGGAAAATGAGTCTTTTTCTGTTGAGGAAATGGCGACTCGCTATATCGAAGCAGTGCGCTTTCAACAACCTGAAGGGCCCTATTTTTTGGGCGGGTCTTCCTTTGGAGGTACTGTTGCTTTTGAGATGGCGCAGCAACTCAATGCTCAAGGTGAAAAGATAGCTTTGCTAACTTTAATAGATACTCCTGGGCCGGGACAAATGCCTGTTTTAGCAACAGAAGATGATACAGCAATTTTGGTATACATACTCGGTGTTGGTTTCAATCTGTCTCTTTCTTTGGATGTCTTACAACAGCTTAAACCAGACGAGCAACTTATCTATTTTTTAGAGCAGGTAAAGATTGCTAATAGGGTAGTTCCTCCCGATTTTGGATTAGCTCAGATTCGCGAGTTTATTCATCTGTTTAAAGTACACGCCCAAGCGATGAGAAATTATATACCCCAAACTTATCCGGGTAGAATCATCTTTTTCCGTGCTAATGAACAAAATGAAGTTAATCCTAAAAATCCCGAATTACCTTGGATTGATGTTGCGACTGGAGGGGTAGAGGTTCGAGAAGTACCGGGAAATCATATTACTATGAATTACCCTCCTCATGTTCAGGTTATGGTCGAACAACTTAGAGTATATCTTGATGAGGCAAGGCAGTTATAGCTAGGGGCTAGGGGCTAGGATGCTCAGGGCTAGGGAAAGAGGGGAATAGAATCAATTGCTGAAACCCTTGCTACGAGATCCTACTGCCTCCTGCCATACATTGTTCTTGCGTAAGTCCTATATTTTACTCGAAAATTGCCCCGCGCTGCATTAACTCAATTTTCATATTCTCCGAAATACCCAAACTTCCTATAAATTTAGCATTTTCTACTACTGCATCTTTCAAATCAGCGCGGCTAAAATCAGCACCATTTAAATTTGTATTGCTCAAATTAACTGCGGTCAAATCGGCATTTTTTAAATTAGCACCGCTCAAATTAGCGCCGCTTAAATTTGCATTTGACAAATAGGCACTACTCAAATTTGCTCTGCTTAAATTTGTACCGCTCAAATTCGCACGCGGTAATTTTGTTCGCAAATCCGCACCGCTCAAATCTGCGCCAATTAGTTCAGCATCACGTAAGTTAGCATTAGATAAACAAGCATCTGTTAAGTTCGCACCGCTCAGCAATGCGCCGCTGAGATCTGCCAGAGTGAAGTCAACATTACAGAGGTTGGTCTTCATTAAGTTGGCACCGCTTAAATCAGCATAGTGTAAGTTAATACCGCTCAAATCTGCGCCAGTAAAGTCACTCTCAGGATTTAAACCTACTATTTCGGCAGTTTGTAGAAAGTCAGGGGTTTTTTCTGTTAAAAATAACTGTCGCGCGATCGCGATTTGTTGATGGCGGTACTCCTCAGCTTTGGCCTCATCTCCCAGATAATGATAAGCAAATCTTAAACTTGTCAGCGCTTTTCCCTGAGTGCGAGGTTCGTTATTTTCGATCGCTATTCCCAACTGCTGCTGATAACATTCAATTGCGCCAGCAAAATCTCCCAGTGCGTCGTAAGCTAAACCTAGATTTCCCAATGCTTGCTGCTCAGATCGCCAATCTTTGCTCTCGCGGGCGATCGCTAAACGTTGTTGTTGATAATTGACAGCCGTAGAAAAATCTTCTAGAGCATAGCAAGCATTTCCCAAATTTCCTAGTGCATTCCCTTCTCCGGTGCGATCGCCAATTTCAATCGCGATCGCTAAATGCTGTTGATAGCAATCCCTCGCTTTAGCATAGTCCCCCATCGCTTCCCAAGCTACTCCCAGATTTCCCAGGGCGGCCCCTTCCCGCCGCCTTTCGCCGAGAGTTCGATAAATGGCGATCGCCCCTTGCCAAGACTCTAAGGCCGCCTCAAATTGACGAGCCTGGTATTGCCAAATCCCTTGTTTGAGTAGCTGGTCAGCTTTTTCATTCATGTCAGAGGAATAAGAAGAGGGAAGAAATAATTAAATGCAATTAAATGCTCGATCGAGCTGTTCTTAGTCATATTACCCTGCCGATCGCGTTCGCATCATGTTTGCTCGATCGCCAGACAGCCCCCATTAAAACGTAAGCCCATTATCGCAGTTTACCTGTAAAAGAGACAGCGTGAATCAGTCCTCACCACTACTATGCACCGAACAGTGAGCCAAAGACTGAACCAGTGCGATCGCTGCTAAGAATGCAACTGAACCAAACCCTGAACCGCAGATTGAGCTTTTCGGCTTTGATAGTTGCCGCATGATTGAAATGTGGAGATTGAAATTCTAGAGTTCACTAAGCGAGTTTAGCTAACTCGGTCTTCCCTTTATTAACCAACTTTACAGAGAAGGTAAACAGGGATGAAAGGCACTATTTTTTCACAAATTTTGTTACTGGCAGCGATCGCGATTGCATCTAACTCACTCTTGTCTTTAGCTACTAAATTGACTGTAAATAATGTCGGCAGTAAAGCTCAAGAAATTTTAATTAGTTCCTGCGTGCCTAACAGTAATACCAAAGGTGGTAAAAGTTGCGAACCTCACTAGGCAATAAAATTGCGATCGCTTTAATAAATCTGTACGGTGGCGCTGCTTTTATAAACCTTGAATCTCAGCGATCGAATCCAAACGCAGCGCCCAGTAACCGTAATATCTTTAGCTAATTTTCCAGAAAAAGAGGTTAAAATCATGCAAGAATGCCCCTACAAAAATAGTAACCTTAAACGCCTCCCCTGTAATTATTGTCAGCATCCGACCAAAGCATACATCTTTCACTGTAGGAATTGTACAAATTGGTACGATGTGAGAGATATCGGGGGCGATCGTGCCGAGGAATTTTGGTTGATAGTTGGTGGTTTAATTCTGTTATTAATTTTAGTCAGTAATGGCTTTTTTGAGCCTAGAAATGACAATTATCCAGCGGATACACCAATTTTCAATGAAAATCAAGATTGAGAATTAATTAACAGAGATTTAATTGGCGGTTGCAATCACAATTAAATCTATCATATTTATTGAATTATCAAAGAATGTGATATAATAGATACAAACTTGATGACTACCAAGTGAAAGCTATTGAAGTCACAGGAACCCTGCAAGTAACGCGAATTAATATTATTTGGATAGGGGATTACCATGACTGAGGTTTTAGAGCCTCTTACCCCGGATTGGATCTCGCCGCCTGGGGACACGATAGCTGACTTAATTGAAGAACGAAACTGGAGTCAGGATGAACTAGAAAAACGCCTGGGTTACACGCCAAAACACATAAGTTTGTTAATCAATGGCAAAGCGCCGATTACGGAGGAAATAGCGCTCAAGTTAGAAAATGTACTGGGCGGTAGTGCAAGCTTTTGGTTGAGTCGAGAAGCACAGTATCGCGCTAAATTAACTCAACAGGAAGTGGAAGTAGATTTTCACCTTAAATTTTAGCATTATGAGTCAATATACCTCTTGCAAAAATAACAATAACCTTTTGCAAGAGGTCTTGTGTAGACGTGGTTTCAACCGCCGTTTCAACCGCCGATTTACCCCCCAATTCTCAAATAATTATCAACTCTGACGATAAGCAATTACTGCATAAAATGGATCGCCACCACCCATCCCCAACATTTGCAGAAAACTTGGTACATTCGACTGCTTGACAATCACTTCCGGTTGACTAAAACCGGGAATATTTACCCCTTCTACAGACGCAAAATAACGCTTTACTAATTCTACGCGATCGCTCTCCGAACCATCCCGCCAAGCAGCGATCGCCTTTTGATGAAACATCCGATTAGAAAAGCTAATAATTGCCACTCCCCCCGGTTTCAAAATCCGCCGCATTTCCGCAAATATCGCATCGGGATACTGCAAATATTGAACAGAAACACAATTAATAACTGCATCAAAATCTGCATCGGGTAGCGGTAACTTCGGATTAGTATTCAAATCCTGCACAAAATAATGATTTAACCGCTTATTCTTCGCCAATTCCTCCGCATTCAACCCGTGTCCCTCAACGTGAGCAAATTTTATCTCCTCCGGTAGATGCGAAACCCAACTACTCATCATGTCCAAAATTCGAGTATTCGGTTTGAGGCGATCGCGATACAATTGAGTCAATTG
The DNA here is from genome assembly GCF_000180455.1 of Kamptonema sp. PCC 6506. Classification (NCBI taxonomy): domain Bacteria; kingdom Bacillati; phylum Cyanobacteriota; class Cyanophyceae; order Oscillatoriales; family Microcoleaceae; genus Kamptonema; species Kamptonema sp. PCC 6506. The sequence goes on along the minus strand of NZ_CACA01000364.1, from coordinate 53,980 downwards.
CTCGATAAATCCCTCATCTACATGAGTTACAAAGCGAGGGTATGAATAGAATAATGTATCATCGGTATCGTCTAACTTCGTGCGCTGATGACCTTGAAGCAACATAATTGAGAATCTAAGTAGCTTTACTCTTTCTAGTTTAAGAGTATTACAGAGAAAGAACTTGTCGAATACGGATTTCCCTATCCTTGATCGGGTTGAATCGCGGCTAAAATTTGTCCAGCAGTCACCGTTTCCCCCTTTCGACAAAACAACTCTACCACAGTCCCAGGCACATCCGCAGTAATAGCAATCTCCATTTTCATCGCTTCCAAAATTAACAAGCGATCGCCCTCTGTAACTACATCTCCAACATTAACTAATACCTGCCAAACATTAGCTGAAACATGAGCAACAACAGCCTCAAAACCGGGAGGTAAATTAATTTTTGCTGCGATATCATTAGCCATACTCATCGCTGTTTCTGATGCCGCTTCCACTTCAAATTCCCCAGATGCCGCCCAGCGATCGCGTTCTGCATTAAAGGCCGCTTGTTGTTTCCTTTTAAACTTAGCTATATCGTCAGCAATAGCATCCAAAAATTGATTATATTCTCTCAGACTAAACGCGATCTCCTCAACTTGTAATTTAAACTTACCTTCGAGAAAATCTTCCCGGTAGCGCCGCAATTCCTCACCCGAAACTGGATAAAACTTGATCTGGTCAAAGAAGCGTAAAAGCCAAGGTTTACCCGATTTAAAATCCGCCGTTTGTTTAAACCGATTCCACATTTGAATCGTGCGACCAACAAATTGATATCCTCCTGGCCCTTCCATCCCATAAACACACAGATATGCACCACCAATACCCACTGCATTTTCAGGAGTCCAAGTGCGTGCAGGGTTGTATTTAGTCGTTACTAAACGGTGGCGAGGATCGAGGGGAGTAGCGACGGGTGCGCCTAAATAAACATCCCCTAATCCCATCACCAAATAGCTAGCATTAAAGACAATTTCTCTGACTTCATCAATGCTATCAAGTCCATTAATGCGGCGAATAAACTCAATATTACTCGGACACCAAGGCGCATCCGATCGCACCGACTGCATATATTTTTCAATAGCAAGCAGCGTCGATTCATCTTCCCAAGATAGAGGGAGGTGCAAAATCCTTGCTGGTACTTGCATATCCTCAATTGCAGCTAATTCCTCTTCTGCTGCGATCGAGGCATCCATTAACTGTTGTTGCGAAATCTGGCGACTATCAAAATGAATTTGTAGCGATCGCATTCCTGGCGTTAAATCGATTACTCCCGGTAACGGATTCGCCTTTAGCCATGCCATTAATCCATGTACTCGGAAACGTAGGTTTAGATCCAAAACCAATGGGCCATATTCAACTAGAATATATTTATCTCCAGCTTGGCGGTAAGTAACAGCTACCTGTCCCATTGATGCCGGAATTTCGTGCAGGATTGGCGAACCAACCTTTGGGATTGATGTCTTGATTTGCTCCCCAGAAAGATTAGGAGAAAGAGTAGCAATTTGCCGATCTTGCTCTAATTCTCGTTGCAATGCTTCCGCAAAACTTAAACAATGAAAACGAATACTATCCCCTGGTTTCAGTTGCCCAATTTTCCACAATTCAGCCTGAATAATTGTAGCCGGACAAACAAAACCTCCCAAACTAGGGCCATCAAGACCGAGAATTACAGGCATATCACCAGTAAAATCGATCGTCCCGATCGCATAAGCATTATCGTGAATATTAGATGGATGTAAACCCGCTTCTCCACCATCTTGACGCGCCCATTTTGGCTTAGGGCCAATCAGCCTAATTCCTGTCCGTGTAGAATTATAATGCACCTTCCATTCAGTTGAGAAAAACATTTCGATGTCTTCCTCAGTAAAGAAATCTGGTGCTCCATGCGGGCCATATAAAACCCCTATTTCCCAATTATTACTGTAAGTAGGGATAAGTCCAGGATGCAAACTTTTTTCTGTATCTATTGTCGCAGATTTATTAAGCTTTAACACATCTCCCGGCCGTAATGTTCTGCCTGCGTGTCCCCCAAATTTCCCCAGTACAAAAGTAGCTTTACTGCCTAAATAATCAGGAACATTGAAGCCATTTTTTACGGCTAAATAAGTGCGGTAGCCATCACCTTGAATTGCTTTTAATTTGAGAGTGCTTCCAGCTTTAACAGCAATTGCCGTCCAAAATGGTATGGCTTCACCATTCAGGCTTGCCTTCATAGTTGCACCAGTTAAACTAATAACTGTATCGGCATTAAAGCGCAGAGTTGGTCCCATGACTGTACACTCTAATCCGGCGGTTGATTCGGAGTTTCCGACTAAACGATTTGCCAATCGGAAGGCTAAATGATCCATCGGCCCAGATGGGGGTACGCCAACATCCCAATATCCCAAACGTCCCGGATAATCTTGAATTGTGGTATAAGTTCCACTATCTAACACATCGATAGTTAAAGGAGCATATTTGAAAGCATTTAAAAAGCGGGTACTAAGTTCAGCTTGATTAAATCTCGAATCATCTAAAATCTGGCGAAGGTAATCTAAATTGGTTTCAATACCTGCAATTTGACTTGCATCTAAAGCGGATTTAAGTTGCGCGATCGCGTCTTCTCTATTCTTACCATAAACGATCGCCTTTGCCAACAGCGGATCGTAAAAAGGTGTAACTTCTGTCCCCGTTTCTATCCAAGTATCGCAGCGAATATTTTCTGGAAAAACTACCTGATTTAGTAACCCAGAACTCGGTTGAAAATTCTTGTTAGCATCTTCTGCATAAATTCGCACCTGAATAGAATGTCCTTGTGGCTGATAGCGATACTCTTCTAGAGGAAACAAATCCCCAGACGCAAGTTTTATCATCCATTCAACTAAATCAATTCTATTAACAGTTTCAGTTACTCCGTGTTCTACTTGTAAGCGCGTATTGACTTCTAAAAAGTAAAATTGTTTTGTATCGACATCATAGACAAATTCAACGGTTCCTGCGGATTGGTAATTTACCGCTTTTCCCATTTTTACCGCTGCTGCATATAACTGTTCTCGTAATTGATCCCTAATTCCGGGTGCGGGTGTTTCTTCAATCACCTTTTGATTGCGCCGCTGCACGGAACAATCGCGTTCACCCAAGGCGATGACATTTCCTTTGCCATCTCCAAAAATTTGAACTTCAATATGTCGAGCAGTTTGAATATATTTCTCTAAGAAAACACCACTTTGTTTAAAATTACTTTGACTTAAACGCTGTACTTTCTCAAAAGCTTCTGCTAAATCTTCTTCGCTTAAACACACCTGTAAACCAATCCCACCACCGCCAGCAGTACTTTTGAGCATCACTGGATAACCAATTGCCTTTGCTGCCACTGCTGCCGCTTCTAAGCTGTTTAAAAGTTGGCTACCAGGGGTTAAAGGCACATGATTTTCTGCTGCTAGTTCCCGTGCGGTATGCTTTAATCCAAAGGAGCGCAATTGAGCCGGAGTTGGGCCGATAAATGCTATATTTTCTCGATCGCAAGCTTCAGCAAATTCTGCATTTTCGCTTAAGAAACCATAACCGGGATGAATAGCTTCAGCCCCAGTTTGACGCGCAACTTCGAGGATACGCTCAAAGTTTAAATAACTTTCTGCTACTGCTGGGCCACCAATACAAAATGCTTCTGTGGCAGTAAAAACGTGCTTAGCATGAGCATCAGCTTCAGAATATATTGCTACTGAGGCAATTCCTAAGCGGTCTAATGTGCGAATAATTCGGCAGGCAATTTCACCGCGATTGGCAATCAGAACTTTGTTAAACATGAGTGATGGATTGAGTTAAATTTGATTAATATGGAAGAGATATTTGCGATAACTTAAGTAACGTTTATCCCCTTGTTATCAGATCCGCCAGGGGTTAAAACCCCTGTCTTATAGCTAAAGTCCTCTAAAAGAGGACTTATAGATCGGTAAAGTAAAGTATTTTAGTTAGTCGTCTTCAGACGACTTTTACTATTAGACAGGGGTTTTAACCCCTGGCGGGTTTGGTTGTGGAAGAATGAAATCGCTTTGCTTTTTAAAGTTAGGGCAATTTCAGATTTGTTGCCATTTATCGAAAATTGATATTACATCACATCCCAAATAATCAACCGAATAGGCGTAGGATTGTAGGCATTACAAGGGTTATTCATTTGCGGACAGTTAGAAATAGCTACCAAGGCGTTTATTTCTGCTCGCAAATCAACTGTACTACCTGGATCGGAAATGCCATCAACGATCTCAAGTTTGCCATCTTCACTGACTGGCACATTCATAAAGAAATTGATGTTACTAACTAAATCGCGCTTTCCTAAACCGTAGGGAGTAATTGCGGCTAAGAAATTTTCAACGCAGGCGTGTTGGTATTTTTTATCGAGTCCAAATCGCACTGAATTACTCTCACAACTACAAGCACCGCCAGAGGTATCATGTCGTCCACAAGAGTCGGCAATTATTGTCATAATTGCTCGTCCTTCATTGGAAATAAGTTTACTGCCAGTAGTTACAAAGATGTTACCTTGACGGACAATAGTATCGGGGGCACTGTAACGTTCTGAAGGATCGTCAGCGTTGTAAACTAGAAAATCTACTGCCTGATTTCCGCCTAAATCGACGATGCGAAGAATCTGTCCTTTTTTGAGAACGTGCGACCAAGGATGTCTCGCTGGTAACACTTCGTCGTAAATTGCTGTTGCTGGATCTAGAACTCGTTGTGACGTTAAAACCATGATGCAATTCTCCTTAATAAATGTCTAATTTTTCGGGTTTAGCTTTGCTTTACCCCAACTACAAATTAATTACTGAACAAACAAAACATCGGTGTTAATGAATCCGCGAATTACTTCCGGGTTGGCGGTGCGGCATAAATCGTCGGGTGAGGGTGTTGGCGATTTCCAAACTTGAATTTGAATTGGTTTTGGATCGTAATTTGAACTGGAATGCAAGATATGAGGACAGTTAGAAATCGCTACTAATACATTCATTTCTGCCCGCAAATCGATGAAGCTACCGGGTTTCTCACAGCCTTCTACATATTCCATTTTCCCATCTGGCTTGACAGCAATGCGAGTAAATAGGTTAAAATTAGGCATGATATCTTTTTTGCCTAAACCCCGCCTTGTCAATGCTTTGATAAAGTTATCTCGCGAGTTTTTCCAGTCTCCATCGCCGTATTTTTCACTATTACTAGCAGCATTGCTGCACCCTGATAGTAAATCGTGATAGCCAGATGTGTCTTCAGTAATGGAAAATAAAATGCGTCCCATATCTGTGTAGAGCACCATGCCTTTTTTTAGAAAAGCATTGAATTGAATTTTTGCGGTGTCTGCTACGTTTAATCGTTCGATGGGATTGTCGGCGTTATAGCAAAGCATAGAAACGCCTTGAGAGCCTTCTAAATCAACGATCCGGAGGGTGTTTCCGCGCTTGATGATACCTGACCAATAAGCGCCACCGGGAATCACTTCTTCCATCAGCACAAGGCTGGAATCGAGTTTAGAATTTGTGTGAATTGGTGCTTGCACCATGAGCTCCTCCAGATAAGATATGAGGTGAATAATCTGTGGTTTGAGCTTTACTCAAATCGCAAAAGCCCAGGAGTTTACCAACAGTAATTATGACTGTGTGGTTCTCCCGGGCTTTTCTCCCGCCGTGTGACCGATTCAATTTCCCCATCGTATTTTTTAGGGATAATTGAATATTGGCTGCTTCTCTTGGACCAGACATCTAGTTCTCTCACTAGATCGGAACCCTAGAAGCGATTCCTATGCAATTTTTAGCTGAAGTCAGTTTGTAATTGTTTAGCTTAGCCTTTGTTTTTTTAGGCTAGATAAATGCTGACTTATATGTTTTGAGGTTTAGCTTAACACCATACTTTATTGTAATTTATTTTACACCAAAAAACCAGATTAAAAAAGTATCTACAGCTACATTTCTCTAGATTTTTTGAGTAAGGTTTTGAGATGCGATCGTTCGGTAAGGTGGGCGATCGCCGAACCAATACTCTGGCTATGAAGGATCGGTTTTTTCGGCGATCGCCCACCCTAAATTTAATGTTGTATGCAATTTTAATTATGTTTGCAATCGCAGAAAATGCTATTTTTATGTGAGTCTTGTCTCATTCCTAATTAAGCAGCAATTGCAACTGCTTCCTGTCCATGTTTCCGCAGCAAATCCATCAATTCATCGCGGTAGTCGTGAAATCGGGAATGGCGTTTAATGCTGTGAGTACGTTCTGGCAGATGAATAGAAATTTCTTTCCTCACAGTACCAGGACGCGAACCTAAAGCATAAATCCGATTAGAAAGAAAAACTGCTTCTTCTACATCATGGGTGATCATAAAAACAGTGATTTTGGTGCGCCGCCACAAATCTAACATGAATTCGTGCATAGATTCTTTAGTATGAACGTCTAATGCACCAAAAGGTTCATCCATTAATAATACTTTTGGTTCTGAGGCGAGAGCACGCGCGATCGCAACTCGTTGTTTCATCCCGCCTGATAATTCTTTCGGCAAAGATTGAGCAAACTTAGTCAATCCTACTACATTTAAATAGTAGCTTGCTTGTTCTCGTCGCTGCTTTTTTGGTACGCCTTGAAGTTTGAGACCAAATTCAGCATTTCCCTGCACGTTCATCCAAGGATAAAGAGTGTAGTGTTGAAATACCATACCGCGATCTGGCCCTGGTGCAGTCACGGCTTTGCCATTAATTTTAACTTCCCCGATTGTGGGTCGATCCAATCCGGCAATCTGCCTCAGCAATGTAGATTTTCCCGATCCAGATGCGCCTACGGCACAGATAAACTCGCCTTTTTCAATGGTCATATTAATGTCTTTCAAGACAACTAATTTACCATTTTTAGTTTCAAAGTGTTTGTGTAGATTGTTGATTTGCAGAAACATTAGTTAATCCTTGTGTGAGCAGTAAATGAAAGTTATCAAGTTATTGGCAGTTGTACGGTAAAGTACGTTACAATTCTGGGTGATTTTGGCAGCAATTATTTTTTCTGGCTGGCCCATTTGCAAGAAACTTGGAGCATATATTGAAATAACAAGTCAAAGGTAAGTCCGATAACTCCAATTACAATCAACCCGACAAAAATTTCATCGGTTTTGAGAAATCTACCAGCAACACTGATCCGGCGGCCTAAACCTTCTGTCGCTGCAATTAATTCGGAGACGATTACCAGTTGCCAGGCGGCGGCAAAGTTGATGCGGGAAGCATCAATAATTCCCGGTAAAACGTGGGGTACAATTACATGAGTCAGAGTTTCCCAACGATTGCCACCTAACATATAAGTTGCTTCAATTAAATCTTTTGAAACAAACTTAACGGTATCCATTACCATCAAAGAGTTGAAGAAAAAGACACCAATAAAGATCAGGGTAATTTTAGGTTCTTCACCAATTCCTAGATAAAGAATTAGCAAGGGAATAAAGGCAGGTGCAGGCATATATCGCATCAAGCCGAAAATGGGTTCTAGCAAGGCGCGAATACTCGGAAAACTGCCCATCATTACGCCAATGGGAATAGAAAAAAGCGAAGCGAAGAAAAATCCTACTCCCACTCTCCACAAACTTGCTACGGTATCTTTTAGGAGATCGCCGCTACTCCATAACCTCCCAAAGGCTTCTAAAACGTTACCGGGAGATGGTAAAAATTTTGGATCTACTTTAATGAAGGTTGTTACTAACCACCATAGCAGTAATGGCAAGGCGATTGATGTCAGAATTAATCCGGTATTTAAGGGTTTGGGGATGTCTTCGGCAAGTCGCCAGAAAACGGTGGGATTTAGGCTTTTTGGCTTGAGATGAGATTGGATCGATTGTGGTTCTGGATTTGGGGACATGATCAAATTTCCGATTTCTAACTAGGACTTTTTGACTTTCTCGGCGTAGGCTTTGATGAAGCGATCGTCAAATAGTTTGCTCATGTCGGGTTGGGTTTTTGCTAAACCTACTTCTGTGAGAAATTTGCTCATTTCTTCAGCCGCAAATGGTAAGGAGTTGAGGCTATTTCCAGGTTGAAAAGCTTTTAAGTTTTCCTCAATAGTGAAGATTTGAGTACCGTCAGCGTATTGTTTATATTCATCAACGCTGACTCCTGCTCTTTTGGCCATAATCTCGTAGGATTTGTCTTTGTTGGTATTGATGTATTCTAATGTCGCAAACCAGGAATCTACAAGGGATTGTACGCGATCGGGGTGTTCTGTAACGAATTTGCGTGTGAATACAAGATGATCGGAAATTGAGCCAGGAAAATCTTTAGAACTAAAGAGTTCTTTGCTTCCTGTGCGCTTTAATGCTTGTGTTGTAAAGGGAGCAAATACTGCAACTGCATCGACTTGTCCGCCGACAAAGGCGGCTGCGGCTTTACCAGTTTCTAAGGGGACAAATTGAATATCTTTGGCTGATAATCCGGCTTTTTTTAGCCCTAATAGTAAGAGGAAATGATCGACTGTTCCTTCTTCGGCGGCGACTTTTTTGCCTTTAAGATCGGCAACGGAGTTGATACCTTCGGCAACAATTATTTTATCATTGCCAGTAGAGTTATCGTTAACTAAAACAATAACTTGATCGGCTCCACCGGATATAGAGCTAACTGTATCTCCAAGGGTTTGGCTGTTAGCATCTATCTGTTCAGCATTCAGGGTGCTGATGGATTCTAGGTAGCCATCAAACCACTTTAAATCTACGGAAATTTTGTTGGTTTCAAATATCTTTTGTTCTTGGGCAACTTGCCAGGGAAACCAACCAGGCCAAGCACTAAATCCTAAGCGTACAGCGGTGACTGTACTATTTGCGCTGTTAGGTGTTGAGTTGATTTGGCTGGCGGGATTTCCACAACTTACTGTTAGAGATAGTGTGAGGAAAAACAGAATACAGTAGGATAGAAGCGATCGCGTTAATTTTGCGGAGCAATATTGTATCTTCATGGCATATTCTGGTAAAAGACGGTGGATTTTCGAGGTGAATATGGTGATTGAAGTTAGGAACTTATAGCGGTTTTCTATTGGTATCTACTACTTTTAGTTAACAGTTAACAGTTAACCGCTATATTTCGCTTTGTTCGCTTCCGCAAAGGCTCTATAAAAACGATAAAGCCCAAGAAAAAACGAACTCAGTCTTCTTGACTGATAGCGTTCCTCCCGGGCTTTTCTCCCGCCGTGTAACTGGCTAGTTATTCCTTAAAATTAAATATTTAGGCTTGCCAGTTTGCTTCTCTTGGACCAGCACTTGATTTTTCTAAACTTAATTAGATTTTTTGTTCAAATCGGAACCCTAGAAGCTGCTAATTTTTTTAACTTTTGTCTAGAAAAATCTTGTGTGTAACTCAAAGATTTATTCTAGACTTTTAGTTATTACAAGGTACGTAAATTTTTGAAAGGTAGCAATAGTAAAATATGATTACTATGCTATTACTGTTCAGACGTTAACAGCATTTTTTTAGGCGAACTGTATATTAAACTACAAAATACTGTTATTCTGAGATTTTAAGATTAAGATTCGCTGACATAGTAATTTAGGATTGAAATCAAGCCTTGTCTGAGTTGCCTTTAATGCCCCTGTCCGCCTCTGCCGATCGCACCCCCGAAAACCTTCCTGAGTGGTTGCATTGGGTGGAAACTTGCCCCAGTACGAACACTTGGGCAAGCGATCGCGCGTCCGAGCTCCAACACGGGGATGTCGTGTTTACGAGGCTACAAACCGTAGGACGCGGGCAACAGGGGCGCATTTGGTATGCACCGACGGGTGTTTTAACTGCTAGTTTTGTGTGCGATCGCTTGCACCCTTCGCAGTTACCGGGACTCAGTTTAGCCGCCGCTTTAGCCGTAATTTATGCGATCGAGGATTTAGTGCCTGACTCTCGTGGTATGCTGCGTCAGAAATGGCCTAACGATGTCTTGATTGACGATCGCAAGTTAGCCGGAATTCTCTGCGAGGCGAATTCTGGTAGCGGTTCGGGTAGTGCTCGCGCGATCGTGGGGGTGGGGCTCAACCGTTGTGTTGATTTCGCGGAGGCGGGACTGGATGCGAAGGCGATCGGCAATGCGATCGCTTTGCAGTCTATTTCTAGTATAGTGCCGGATGAACTCTCTCTCCTAGAGCGGTTGCGGCATTATTTGCTGGAACTAATCAGTCTGCTTTCTAGGGTAGATTCTACAGGAAAAAACGTCGGTTTAGCCCTGTTGCTGCCAGAGTTACGCCGTCGCGATGCACTTCGCGATCGCGCGATCGTCCTCGAACTGCCCTCGGAAGCGATCGCAGGAGTCGCGATCGGCATTGATGAATCAGGCAGATTATTACTGCGTTTGCCCGATAATCAAATACGAGCCTTTACATCTGGGCGCGTTCGATGGAATTGAATTAAAAAGTATTTTATGAATTAGAATTATACCTTAAAATTTACTTAAATAAACGGGTATGTGAGCGTTCGCCGCAAAAATATTGTCACCAGAAAGCTAATATGGTTTCGGCGAGCGCCCACCCTACCAATTATTCACATCTAAATAATGACAAATCACCCACAAAATTCTTCAAACTCCCCCATTTGGCAACCCTTCACCCAAATGAAAACAGCCCCCGCACCTCTGAACGTTGTGCGAGGAAAAGGAGCCATATTAGAATTAGCAGATGGGCGGCAAATTCTCGACTGCATTTCTAGTTGGTGGGTGACAATTCACGGACACAGCCATCCCGTACTCGCCAAAGCTCTTTACGAACAAGCCCAAAAATTAGAGCACGTAATCTTCGCTGGTTTCACTCACGAACCAGCCGAAAAACTAGCCAATAAATTGTTAACTCACACCCCAAAATCTCTCACGCGAGTTTTCTTTTCTGATAACGGATCGACGGCAGTTGAAGTTGCCCTAAAAATGGCATATCAATATTGGCATAATCTCGGAGAAACCAATCGCACCAACTTTATTAGTTTTGAAGGAGGCTATCACGGCGATACTATCGGAGCAATGTCAATGGGTGGAAGTTCCCTCTGGTGGCAACCATTTAAACCTTTAATGTTTGCTACCGATATTGTTCCTTATCCTGCCACCTTTGACGACGATACCGAAGTAGCAACTCGCGAAGTATTAGCATTAGAAAAAATCGAATTTTTGTTAAAGCAAAGCCATAACTATGCCGGAATCTTTATCGAACCATTAATACAAGGTGCGGGGGGAATGCGAATGTGTCGCCCTCAATTTTTGCAAGCTCTAGAAAAAATTTCCCATCAATATAATCTCTTATTGATATATGATGAAGTAATGACAGGTTTTGGTCGAACTGGCGAACTATTTGCCTGTTTGAAATCCACAACTTCACCAGATATTCTCTGCTTATCTAAAGGTTTATCTGGCGGCTGTTTGCCAATTGCCGTAACCCTAGCAACGGAGAAAATTTACCAAGCCTTCTGGCAAGATGAATCTGACAAAGCTTTTTTTCACAGCCATTCCTATACTGGGAATCCATTAGCTTGTGCAGTCAGTGTAGCATCTTTAGAGCTGCTGGAGCAAAACCCCGAAGCCTATCAAGGCATGGAAAAACAGCACCGCCGCTACCTGCATCAATACCTAAAAGGTCATCCCCAAATAGAACGGATTCGGACTTGTGGTACAATTGCAGCAATGGACATCAAAACTGAAAATGTCCCCGGTTATTTTAATCAAATTGCTCAACAGTTAAAAGCACGACTTCTAGAAGCCGGATTTTTACTCCGTCCCTTGGGAAATACACTTTATTTAATGCCTCCTTACTGTATTTCCCCAGATGAACTAGAATCTATTTATCTGGCAATTCGCCAAATCTTGAATACTCTCTAACCCCTTGATTTTTACTAACATTTCGCTTATGAATCTCCCCAATTGGAACGGCTTAGCTGACAGTGCTTTGGCGGGAAAATGCCTCTCTCGCGAGGAATCTTTAGCCGTTTTAACTGCACCAGACGACATTTTACTCGAACAACTAAGTGCAGCTTATCGGGTGCGGCGACACTACTGGGGAAATCGGGTAAGATTGCACTATTTACTGAATGCTCAAAGTGGTCTTTGTCCAGAGGATTGTCATTACTGTTCTCAGTCCAAAATTTCCACAGCAGAAATTGAAAAATATCCGCTTTTAGCTAAGGAGAAAATTCTGGATGCAGCGGAAAGAGCAAAACAGTTAAAAGCGGGTACATTTTGTTTAGTAATTTCTGGTCGCCAACCTAGCGAATCTACTTTTAATCGAGTTGTAGATGCAGTTGAAACTGTCAAGGCTAACTACGATCTTAAAATCTGTGCTTGTCTGGGATTATTGAGTGAAGAACAAACTCACCGCTTAGCAAAAGCTGGCGTAGATCGAGTTAATCACAATCTTAATACTTCCGAAGAATATCACGCTGAGATTTGTACTACCCATACTTTTGATGATAGAATTAAGACAGTCGATCGTGTCAAAGCCGCAGGAATTACAACTTGTTCGGGTGGAATTTTGGGAATGGGTGAATCTGATAATGATGTAATTAATTTAGCACTTTCACTTCGGGATTTGGGAGTTACTAGCGTTCCTGTTAATTTTTTCATTCCTATTCCCGGTACGCCATTTGCCGATGTAAAAACGTTAAATCCTCGTCAATGTTTGCGGATTCTCTGTTTATTTAGGTTTTTGCTTCCCAGTCAAGAAATTAGGATTGCAGGGGGACGAGAAGTGCATTTGCGATCGCTACAACCTCTCGGACTTTACGCTGCAAATTCTATCTTTGTGGGTGATTATCTCACGACTCCAGGTCAAACGGCCAATCAAGATTGGGAGATGATTCGGGATGCAGGATTTGTACTAGAAGCTTCAGATGGTTCTCTGTTAACAGTTAACTGCTAACAGTTAACAGTTAACTGTTAACCATTAACTATGTCCTCATACCTATGCCAAAATTTCCCAACTGCTATAAAATAAACAAATTGTAAAGATTTGTTGACACTAGCTCAGTTAATCTGAAGCTAGTTACTCTGGGCTAGCATACAAAAGCCGGAAAGTCAACCCCAATACATAACTTTAGAGAGGATTGAACACAATGGCATTTGAACTTCCCCCCTTACCTTACCCCGACAACGCCCTAGAGTCAGGCAATATGTCGGCGAAAACCTTCTCATTCCATCACGACAAGCACCACGCGGCTTACGTGACCAATCTAAACAAACTGATTGAAGGCACAGAATTAGCCGATAAATCACTCGAAGAAATCGTGAGCGCATCGTTCAAAGATTCGTCCAAAGCGGGCATTTTTAACAACGCCGCCCAAGTGTGGAACCACACCTTTTTCTGGAGTTGCCTGAAACCAGGTGGCGGTGGAGTTCCCACAGGCGCACTAGCTGACAAAATCACCGCTGACTTCGGCAGTTTCGACAAATTCAAAGAAGAATTTAAGAACGCTGCTGCTACTCAATTTGGTAGCGGTTGGGCATGGCTAGTTTTAGATAATGGCACTCTCAAAGTGACCAAAACTGCTAATGCAGAAAACCCGTTAGTTCACGGTCAAACTCCGTTGCTAACTTTGGATGTATGGGAACACGCTTACTATCTGGACTTCCAGAACCGCCGCCCAGACTTTATTGCCAACTTCCTAGACAATTTAGCTAACTGGGATTTCGCAGCAGAAAATCTAGCGAAAGCTGCTTAGAATTTGAGCGATTTCGGTGCGTAAATTCTGAAAGCATGAAAGACAGCCGTGTTATTAATTACGGCTGTCTTCTTAAATAGCAAATCTATTGGTAACGCCGTCCTCTGGGCGGTATTTTTACCTCTAAGAGGGCGGCGTTACGAAAAGCGTGCTTAAGTCGTAATTCTATTTCTGTGAACAAATGGATAGTAAAGAATTAGCCCAATATATTGAAGCAACCAACGGCATTTCCAAACCTTGGCTGTTAGTACAACTGCGGATGAAAAAACTTCAAGAGAGAGCTAGCGAACTTTCCCTTGAAGAATATACAAGTGAGATCGCGCAGATTCAAAAAGATTTAATGAATTTAGGCGAATGGTGGATAGGGATCGAAGAGGAAGAATTTGGGAAATAGCAGTGAATATATGCGATCGCGATCGCCATCCCTTTTAAGCTAAAGTTTTATTCAAAACCCCTCGCAACTTGCGAGCAAACCAGCAAGCTCTAAACACTCAACTCTTCCCAGCCATGTCTAAGAGTAAAAAGACTGCTACCAAAACTCCTGCTGAAATCAATCTCAGCGACCACCAATACTACTTCAACCGAGAACTGAGCTGGTTAGAGTTTAACAGCCGGGTGCTGCACGAAGCCCTCGACCCGCGCACCCCTCTACTAGAACAGCTCAAGTTTATGGCTATTTTTAGCTCAAACTTAGACGAATACTTCATGGTGCGGTTAGCGGCCCTCAAGCAACAGGTAGAAGCAAACGTCCGCCAATTAAGCCCCGACGGCCGCACCCCTCAAGAACAATTAGACGTAATTAACAAAAGACTCTTACCGCTAGTTTCTCAACAACACGCCTATTTTGAGCAAACAGTGCGGCATAAATTAGCAGCTAACGGTATCCACATTCTCGATTACATCGACCTCAACCAAGAACAGCGGACATACCTGCACCGCTATTTTGAAGAACAAGTATTTCCCGTACTCACACCTCTAGCAGTTGACCCCAGCCATCCTTTCCCCTATCTTTCCAATCTCAGCCTCAATCTGGCAGTAGTAATTAAAGGCCCAGATGATGATGAAGAATTATTTGCCCGCGTCAAAGTCCCTAAACTTTTGCCTCGGTTTGTGCCTTTGCCAGCGGATTTACAATTGCAGCAAAAAGACCAACGGACAATCTGGACGGGAGTGCCATTAGAACAGGTGGTAGCCCATAATTTGGAGTCCCTATTTCCGGGGATGAACATTCAGGAATACCATCCTTTTCGGATTACTCGCAATGCTGATTTGGCAGTAGAAGAGGACGAAGCGGATGATTTGCTGCAAGCAATTGAACAGGAACTCCGTAAACGTCGGTTTGGGGGTTCTGTGGTGCGCCTCGAAGTTCAAGGGAGTATGCCCCCAGTGCTGCGAGATATGTTAGTTGAGGAGTTGAATTTAGGAGAGAAGGATGTTTATGCGGTAGATGGGTTGCTGGGTTTGGGTGATTTGATGTCTTTTATGGCATTGCCAGTACCGGAACTCAAAGATCCCTCTTGGAATCCTGTGGTTCCGCCTCGCCTGCGATGGTTAAGTGACTCGAATGTGAAGTCTAGCCCATCGGATGCTGATGGGGAAGAAGATATTTTTGCGGTGATTCGTCAGCGAGATTTGATGTTGCACCACCCTTATTATTCTTTTTCGGCTACGGTGCAGCGGTTTATTACACAGGCGGCTTTCGATCCTGCGGTGTTGGCAATTAAGATGACTCTTTACCGGACTTCTGGGGATTCACCGATTGTTAATGCTTTGATTTCGGCGGCGGAAAATGGCAAGCAGGTGGCTGTTTTGGTGGAGTTAAAAGCTCGATTTGATGAGGAGAATAATATTAATTGGGCTCGGAAGTTGGAACAGGTGGGGGTTCATGTTGTTTATGGTTTGGTTGGGTTGAAGACGCATACTAAGATTGTGATGGTGGTGCGCCGGGAGGAAGATAGAATTCGCCGTTATGTACATATTGGCACTGGCAATTACAATCCGAAAACTGCCCGACTTTATACGGATTTGGGACTATTAAGTTGTCGGGAGGATTTGGGGGCGGATTTGACAGATCTGTTTAATTTTTTGACTGGCTATTCGCGTCAGCATTGTTACCGGAAGTTGTTGGTTGCACCGGTGAATATGCGCGATCGCTTTTTGGCGCTGATCCGCCGGGAGGGGGAACACTGTAAAAATGGTAATACGGGCAGGATTGTGGCGAAGATGAATGCTTTGGTCGATCCCCAGATTATTGCGGCGCTTTATGAAGCTTCGATGGTGGGGGTGAAAATTGATTTAATTGTGCGTGGCATTTGTTGTTTGCGCCCCGGAGTGGAGGGAGTTAGCGACAATATTAAGGTGATTAGTATTGTGGGCCGCTATCTGGAACACTCGCGGATTTTTTACTTCCAAAATGGGGGTGAGGAGGAGGTTTATATTGGTTCTGCTGATTGGATGCGGCGTAATCTTAGCCGTCGAGTTGAGGCGATTACTCCCGTTGAAGACTCGGAAATTGCTAAGGATTTACAGGAAATTCTGGGGATTATGTTAGCAGATAATCGTCAAGCTTGGGATTTGCAGACTGATGGTCATTATATTCAGCGTCGGCCTTCTCCTAATAGTCCTGAAGTCAGTTCTCAGCAAATTTTGATGGAAATGGCTTTGAATTAGTTAGCTGTTAACTGTTAACGGTTAACTGTTAGCTGTTAACTGTTAACTGTTAACCGTTAACTATTAACTATCAGGAAAGGTGCGCTTGAACTCTGCGATTAAGTCGTCAATTTCTTCAATTGCTTGACTGACATCAATTTTAAGAATACCTAAGTCGGGTCTTTCTAGCAGGCGGACTAGGGTTTCGCGCTTGCTTTCGATTGTTGCTACCCGTTCTCTAATTGTTTGTGCATCCATTGTCTGTTTCCTTTGCTACTTTTAACAAAAACATATAAACTATAACAGCCAAAAACTGCTATTATATTTAGCCAGAGCATTGAAGCTGATTTCAGCTTAGCGGAGGAAGGGAGGGCGTTTGGTATTGGCGGGTTTGTTCTTAATCATCTCAGACAAAAATCGCTTCAGTGCTTTCTCACGATTTTTCATAAAAGCTGCCCAGAATCCTGGTTGATACTCATCCATTGTCTTAGCTAATGCCCAGACATCGATCGCTAAGATATTATAGAGCCTTTCATCCTCGCGCTTGAGGGAGTTAATCTGCTCTAGGATTGACCTATTTTGGTCAACTGGTGGTCTATTGACAGTAGTAGCTTGTCGATTTTCATCTTTGAGCATGGTCTGAGATGGAGTTAAGAGGGTTAGGTTTGGCGATCGCAAGCTGCGATCTAGATATCTTGATGATACTGGCGATCTGGATGGCAGTCCCGGATTAACCCATAATAATTAATTCCCAACTGCTGAGTTTATGTTAGGTCTAGCGGAAATCGCGATCGCTTGACTCTACACCCTGATTTGATGATAATACACTATTGAGTTGAGCGTTGCTAAAATTAGGTGACAACTAGGCGGCAAACCTACAGGCCTAAGTTTACACCAAACTCAACTGGAATTATTTATTTTTGCTTGCAGACAAGGATTGTAATATCATCATAAACTTTTTGAGTGCCGATCCGATCCAGCAGGTCTGCGATCGCGGCCTCCCTAATTTCTAATGCTGACTTATGGCAATTTTGGTCGATGTGCAAGATTTGCGAAAATTTAAGCGGTGGCTTCTGGAGATAGTAGGTTATTTTTAGCAAAGAACAATCCAAGTCATATCTGATACTAAATCCGTTTTTAAGGCCCCCTATTTACATTGTATCAAGTATTTGTAAAATAGCGATCGCGCCCGTATTCTTTCGCTTGATATAAGGCTTTGTCTGCATGAGCAACCAGCGTATCGGGCCGAACTTCTAACGTTGGGATCGAGGAAGTGATACCCAGACTAACTGTGACAATATTGTTTACATTAGATTGTTTATGGGGAATCGCTAAATTGTGAATTATTTGCTGAATGTTTGCTGCTACATTAATCCCTCCCGCTAAATCTGTATTGGGGAGAAGTATCACAAATTCTTCGCCGCCGTAACGCGCCACTAAATCGGCGGGACGATGAACTTCCTGCTGTACTGCTTGCGCTATCTTAATGAGACAATCATCACCTGCTAAATGACCATAATAGTCATTGTAGGATTTGAACTTATCAACATCGAACAAAATTAGTGAAAGTGGCTGTTGTTCTCGCGCCAAGCGCGACCATTCCCTGTGCAGACGCTCGTTAAAACAACGACGGTTAGCAACTTGAGTCAAGCCATCCAAATTCGCCAGTAATTCTAGTTTATGATTGGCATCTTGGAGAGCCATTTCGACTTGTTTTCGAGCCGTGATATCCCGAATGGTAATGGCAAAACCATCTCCTAACTTCACTGCCACAAAGTGATACCAAGAAGACTCTCCTGACGGAGAGTAAAAATCCCGTTTTAAAGGTTCTCCCGTCTCAACAATTTCAACAAAACGAGTAAATAGTTCTGGCTCAAAACGGCTGAGAAATTTCTTCAGTGCTAACTTGCCGATCATATCTTCACGCTTACTGCCAAAGGCTCTAGCAATTACAGGGTTGACTACTAAACAACGAAAATCTTCAATATCTCCTGTTCTAGGGTCACGAACGGCTTGCATTGCCGCAATGCCATCAAGGGAACTATTCAAAATACTAGATAGTAATGCTCTGGACTGATAAAGTACCTCCTCTGCTTCCTTGCGTTTAGCAATTTCTTGTTCCAAAAGTCGTTGCTGGCGTTGGATGGTTAACTGATTTTCCAGACGGGCTACAACTTCTTCAATCTGAAAAGGTTTGGTAAGGTAATCAACTCCACCTAAATTAAAGGAAGTCACCTTGTCAAAAACATCATCTAAAGCACTAATAAATATTATTGGAATTGTGCGTAAGCTTTCATCTTTTTTAAGAGCTTTGCAGACTTGATAGCCATCCATTTCTGGCATCTTGATATCTAAAAGAATCACATCTGGTCGCTTCACTTGGACTGTTTTTAGTGCCATTCTGCCACTGGTGACGCTGCGAACAGTGTAGCCGAGTTTGAGGAGTAAATCGCTTAAAAGTTGCAGATTGTCGGGAATGTCATCTACTAGGAGAATGTTACCTTTACTTTCTGTTTCAGAGTTAGCATTCATTAGTTATTAGGGGTTCTACTAAGTCAACCAACTGTTCAAATTCAAATCTACGCACCAGTTTTGTCAGTGATTGTATCAAACGAGTTTCTGTCTGTGGAATTTCTCCTACCAGTTGTAAGACGAGGTTTGTATTAGCCTCAAGTGCTGCTTCGTATAGTTGACTAATCCATTCTCTCGGCATACAGGTTAGCTGTAGCGACGTTAAGATGGTTCCCGATCGCTCATCTATTGTCGGCAAATTTGTTTCTGCATAGATATATTTTACACCAAGATGTTTAGCTAGTGTGTCAAAAATGGTGTATTCAGCAAAAGGTTTACGAACGAAGTCATCACACCCAGCCGAAAGCACGATCGCTTTTTCTTCCTCTAAAACACTTGCCGTTAAAGCAATCACCGCTGTAGCATTGCCTTTGGTGGTGGATTTAATATATTTTGTAGCTTCGTAGCCATCCATCACAGGCATTCTCATATCCATCCAAATTAGGTGGGGTTCCCACTCATCCCAAATCGCGATCGCTTCTTTTCCATTACTAGCTTCTTCGATCTCAAATCTCAAAGGACTGAGCAATTTAATTAGTAATTTGCGATTAATATGTTTATCATCTACTATGAGAATTTTATATGTAGGTTGATTGGGAACAAGCCCCAGCACTCTTGGATGTTCTTCTGAAATCTTGGGATTTGTTTCTTGACCCAATTTTGCCTGAATATTGAATTGGAAAGTTGTGCCTTTTCCTAATTTACTTTCTACGGAAATATCTCCGCCCATCAGTTGCACAAATTTCCGACTGATAGCTAAACCTAAACCTGTTCCTTCTTGCATCTCTTTTCCGGCTTGCGCTTGGGAAAAGGTATCAAAAAGCTTTGGCAATTCTGCGGCGGCAATCCCTACCCCAGTATCCTGTACCCGAAAATGAAGATTAAAAATATCTGTTGTTTCGCGATCTCCCTGAAAAACAGAGAGAGTAATTTGACCCTCGGAGGTAAATTTGATAGCATTGCTAAGTAAATTAATTAAAACCTGACGCAATTTAACTTGATCGGTGCAGATATAACGGGGGACATTTTCATGCCGTTTGAAGACCAACTTTAAGCCAGCATTAGTTGCACTTAGATGCAGCATATCTTCTAAATCATCTAGCAAGAGATGTAAGTCAAAGTCTTTAGGATTGAGGATAGTTTTACCTGCTTCAATTTTCGATAGATCCAGAACATTATTAATCAGTGTCAATAGATAATCGCCACTGCGATAGATGATGCCCGCATTTTCGTGTTGTTCCGGCGGCAAGTTTGTGGCGCGTACCATCAATTGAGAAAAACCGAGAATAGCATTGAGAGGCGATCGCAATTCATGGCTCATGTTGGCAATAAATAAGCTTTTAGCTTGATTTGCATCCTCTACTTTTTCTTTAGCAATCACTAACTCTGCTGTTCTTTCCTGTACCCGTTGTTCCAAAGTTTCAAAAGATGTTTGTAACTGAAGTGCCATGTTATTAAACGATTTTGCCAGTTGACCTATTTCGTCTTTTGAGTTAATTTTGATGCGGATATCTAAGTTACCTGCGGTAAATTGTAAAACTATATTGGTAAGGTAAATTATTGGCTTTGTTAGCAGTTGCCCAATCGCAAAAGCGATGATGGTCACTACTCCAGCGATAAATGTAAATAGAAACATTGCGTCACGAATTTGCTTTTCTACAGGTGCTAGGGCAACAGCAATCGGCTGGGCGAACAACACAGACCAAGGTTTATATTGCAAACGAGCGATCGCAATCAGATTAACCCGATCGCCTGTTGCTGCCAAAGATGTAATTAAATACGACTGTTTATGATCCAATGCTTGCTTAAGCTTTGACTCATTAGTTGCTAATTCTTTGACGGGAGAATTAGATAAACGCCCTTCCCGTTGCAGTTGAGTTACAATATCGGCAGGCAAAGGTACAATTGATTTAAAAATCATTTTTGGTCTAGTGCTATGTGCCAGATAAATATTATTTTCATCTAAAAGAATAGCAAAAGATTTTGCCCCAGCCCGTTCAGTTTGTCGAGTTACTAACTGCTGGACAACAGTAGCATTGTATGAAACACGCAATACACCCAATATATCTCCCTTGGCATTGCGAACTGGACTGCTAAAAAAGAGGGTGACAAGGTCAGGAATTGTCGGCGATCGCTTCATGCTAGAAACAAAAGATAACCCCGTTTGCACTGGTTTTTTAAAGTAATCTTGACCAGATTCATCTTTGCCAATATCTGATGTATGGGTATCCAATACATTTTTCCCGTTTAAATCGAGCAAAGAGTATGAGAGAATATTGATCATATCTTTGCGACTGAGACGGATTAATGTTTCTGTCGCCAATTGCATTTCGGGGCTGTTATTTCGCTGTTTTGGATTTAGGCTGAGGTAACGTGCCAAACCTGGTAAAATCGCCTCTACGCGCACGGCATCGAGATTTGCATCAATAAAGGCATCTATTCTGTTAGCAGTTTCGTTAGCCGCCGCAGATAGGGCTTGTTTTGCGTTGTCAGTTAGGGCTTTTTCAGTTGTCTGTTTGTCAAGAAATGCCAATAATAGCAAAGGAATCAAAGCAACAATCAGAAAGCAGGCGATCAACTTTGTACGGATGCTGCCCAAAAGGGAATGCTGCATGGCTTTAAACTAGGAGGGAGGGTTTAAGAAAGAAGAATTAAATAAACTTTTTAGCTCAGGAATGCGCGTCACGTTTCCAGCGCGAATAAAAAAGTCTGCATAGATTTTGGCAGTTTTGTAAATGGAGTTAGGGTTGCTAGATAGAAAGAATTTTTGATTTTCACCTAAATTAGTTAGGTTTACTCCCTCCAGAGAGATTGTATTAAGAGGAATTTCTAATGCCTTGCTAATGATAGCATTTCCTTCCTGAACATTTGCTTTCCAGTAGGCAGAGCCTTCTAGCCATCCTCGTACAAATGCCCCAACATCTTCGGGGCGATCGCGGATTGTCTCACCACGAAAGACAATCATATCTAAAATCAAACCGGGAGTTTGTTTGCTGGTAAATAGGATATTTCCCCCTGATTTAATCGCTTCAGAAAGATGAGGTTCCCAAGTGTGTCCGGCTTGAATAGTATTATTTTCCAGATGTTGAGGAATGTCTGAAGCCTCTAATTTAACCAAGTTCACATCATCGCTGGTTAAGTTAGCAGTTCTCAACATTTCTGTCACGAAAATTTCGCTAAAACCGCCTAGATTTGCACCCAATTTTTTACCTTTTAAGTCAGCGACGGTTTTAATTTGCGATTGGACGACTACCACATCTGCGCCTGTTGATTCATTTATAACCACCACAGCTTGTATATCTGGATTTGTGGCACTCAAGTTGATAAAACTTCCCAAGGTCAATACCATGCCATCATATTTACCCGCACTGAAATTTGCTATTTCCAATTGGATGTATCGTTTATAAATTAATTCTACATCTACCCCTTGGGCTTTGAAGAATCCTTTTTCTTGAGCAATGATGCCTGAATGCTCCCCAACAAAAGATGTAAATTCCACTTTCAAAGGAGGGCGTTTTACTTCAGTCGGTGCCCAAGCGTGACAAGCAAATAGCAAACAGGCGGTAATCAGGGACATACTAATGTATCTAAGTAGTTTAAGCATAGTATTCTCGATATTTTTTAATCATTTTTCTGCTAAACTCTTATCGTTCTGGACTTAATAATCAATAACAATTCTCAATTCTCAATTAGCAATTAGCAATTATCCTGTTCTCATGCAACTGAAAACTGCTATATTCGGTGCATCCCCCAAACTAACCTACTGAATATGTTACGTCAAATTTCTTTAGCGATCGTCGGCTTAGTTGTCGGCAGTATTTTAACACTTGGTGGATTCTGGGCCTACTTTGCCGGTAATCCTACCCTCAATCTGGCAGGATTTTTTTACGGAGTTCCACTGCTACTCGGAGGTCTAGCCTTGAAAGCCTCTGAACTCACCCCAGTACCTTTCACCACACCCACAACTCCCGAAGTATTGGCCCTGCGAGAACAGCAGGCTACGCCTACTCAAAATCAACTTCGTAAGGATGTAACTCGTTACCGGTATGGTCAAGAAGCTCACTTAGATGATGCTCTTAAACGTTTGGGTTTAGCTCCCACAGATGAGGAAAGACCTTTGCTCAAAGGGTTGCAAGAAATTACCATTGATGGTGCTTATACTTTAGTTCTGAAATTTTATTCACCGTTGTTTCCCCTAGAAACTTGGCAAGAAAAAGAGGAGAAAATTGCTACTTTTTTCGGCCCTGGTTTAAAAGCTCAAGTTACTCAACCTGCTGAAAATCAAATTGATTTGGCTTTAATTGCAGCCAAAGCTTAGGGAAGGAAAAGGTGATCGGGAAGATGGGGAAGATGGGGAAGGTAGGAATGTCTTTCCCCAATTAGCAATTAGCAATTAGCAATTAGCAATTAGCAATTAGCAATAAATCTTACTTTTCCAATCGCACAGCATACCATTGTAAAAAGTTTCCAGGCCCGACATCTAATTCACAGTAAGTGTCGATCAAATGTTGGGCTTGAGCTTCCACAGAGGTAAATTTTTGCACTTCCCTCGGCAAATCATCCTGCCGCTGAGCTAAAATCAGCTTCAGCTTTTCTAGCAGTTCTGCGGTAGTCAAGAATTGCTCTGGCTGATTTTGCTCCAAGACTACAAAATAGTTTTCTTCATACATTAATGAATTTGGCATTTTTGTTCCTCTATCAATTATTCGTAGCTCAGCTAAGACCGTATCGGCGCTCAGAATATATCCCGCAAAGTAGCGTTACCAGCAATTTTAACTCACGTAACGCCGACCTCTAGGGAGTGAAAACACCTCCTGCAAAGTGGTCTTACCGAGCAATCTTAAATTATTGATTACGATCGCAACTTCGCCATGCCCTCATGTTAAAATAAAATGATTGAACACAATTCCCACCGGATTACCGCTATTAATTTTCCTACTCAAGCATTTTTGAGTGATTTTGTCAAGGAATATACAAGTAAATTTTGCTGATTACAACTGGCACTGCATCCATGACTCAAACTCCGATCGCTCCCACCCAACGCAAGCTCTCTAAAGCAGAAGGCTGGAAAGAACGCAGCAACTACCTGCGGGAACCCGTTGCAACTGAGCTGTTGCAAGACACAACGCATTTCACCGAAGACGGCATTCAGATCCTCAAATTTCACGGTTCCTACCAACAGGACAACCGCGACAATCGGGTTAAGGGCCAGGAGAAAGACTTTCAAATGATGCTCCGCACCCGCAATCCTGGGGGATTCGTGCCGCCGGAGCTCTACCTGACCTTAGACCGACTCTCTGAGGAATATGGCAACGGTACGCTGCGGGCCACGACTCGTCAAGGTTTCCAGCTACACGGCGTTTTGAAGAAAAATCTCAAAGTCGTGTTTTCGTCAATTATAAAAAGTATGGGGTCAACTCTAGGAGCTTGCGGCGACTTAAACCGCAACGTGATGGCACCGACAGCACCCTATAAAAATCGCCCAGACTATGGGTTTGCTAGACAGTACGCCGAGAATATTGCTAATTTGCTCACACCTCAGACGGGTGCTTATTACGAGATTTGGCTAGATGGCGAAAAGGCAGTAACGGCCGAAGAAGACCCAGCGGTGACGGCGGCGAGACAAGAGAATAAAAACGGGACTATCTTCGCGGACAAGGAAGAGCCAATTTACGGGGCGCACTATATGCCCCGGAAGTTTAAGTGCTCGGTGACAGTACCGGGAGACAATTCCATTGACTTGTATTCCCAGGATCTGAGTTTGGTGGTCATTGTTAACTCCGCTGGGGAGTTAGAAGGGTTTGACGTATTTGCTGGTGGGGGTTTGGGCCGCACTCACAATAAAGAAGAGACTTTTGCACGGGTAGCCGATGAGATTTGCTATGTGGCAAAAGATGATGTTTACGATTTGGTTAAGGCTGTTGTGGCAACGCAAAGAGATTATGGCGATCGCACCGACCGCCGCCACGCCCGGTTAAAATATCTGATCAATGACTGGGGCGTAGAGAAATTCAAGGCAAAAGTAGAAGAGTATTTTGGCAAACCCCTAGCAGCTTTTAAGCCACTACCGGAGTGGAAATACTATGATTTCTTGGGTTGGCACGAACAGGGTGACGGCAAACTTTTTGTCGGCATTTCCATAGAAAATGGCCGAGTTAAGAATGAAGGCGGATTTCAGCTAAAAACGGCGCTGCGGGAAATTGTGCAGAAATACAACCTGCCGATGTTAGTTACACCGCACCAAAATGTACTGATTTACGAGATTTCAGCCGATAGCAAACAAGAAATTCAAGGAATTCTCGATCGCTGCGGAATTAAATCGGAAACTGCGATCGACCCCTTAGTGCGCTATTCAATGGCTTGTCCGGCAATGCCGACCTGTGGGCTGGCGATTACTGAATCAGAACGGGTAATACCGGGAATTTTAGACCGGATTCGGGCAGTTTTAGAGAAATTGGGAATGCCGCAAGAGCATTTTGTCGTGCGGATGACTGGTTGCCCCAATGGATGTGCGAGACCTTATATGGCAGAATTGGGATTTGTTGGGAGTGCCCCTGAAGCCTATCAAGTTTGGCTGGGTGGTTCTCCTGACCAAACGCGCCTAGCAAAACCTTTTGAGGAGAAAGTTCCTTTTAATGGCCTGGAAACTTTTCTAGAGCCGATTTTTGTTTGTTTTAAACAAGGACGGAATTTAGGAGAGAGTTTCGGAGATTTTTGCGATCGCGTTGGGATGGAATATATCCGTCATTTTGTAACCAACTACCCATCTGCTGCCTCGATGACCACTGAGATCAATGAATTAGAAGTTACTGCTAGTAACGACAATGGGGATGAGACAAGCCCCGCAGGTGCTGCCAAAGTCCGTCGTCGAATTAGCGTTCGCGATGAAATCTACAGTGAGCTGAAAGATGAAGCAGCCCGTCAGGGTAAGCCGATAACACAGCTAGCTACAGAGGCAATCTCGGCTTACTTGAAACAAATCAAGGAATAAGGCTGAGCCGATGGTAGGTTTTAGATTGTAGATTTGAGATTGAATAAAATCTCGGATTGAATATCTAAAATCTAACGTCACATGGCCCAATTACAACGATTAGCGATCGCTCCTTCTCAACTCCAAGATCGACAAATAATCCTGACTGCACAGCAGCAGCATTATTTGTATCGAGTTTTGCGGTTGAGAGAGGGCGATCGCTTTTTGGCGATGGACGGGCGGGGGCATTGCTGGCTGGCTGAGTTGGCCGCAATAGATGCAGTTGCCGTTATACAAGAGGAAGTTTTTATTAAAAGTGAGCTGAATGTAGATGTTACCCTGATGGCGGCTTTGCCCAAGGGAAATGGCTTTGATGATGTTGTGAGGCAGGCGGTAGAGTTGGGGGTATATTGTATAATACCTGTAGTTAGCGATCGCACCTTACTCAAGCCGAGTTCTCAGAAGATTGAGCGGTGGCAGCGGATTGCGGCTGAGGCGGCCGAGCAGTCAGAACGGCAAATTGTACCTGTAATGTTAGAGCCCGTTTCCTTTGCTGTTGGGGTAGAAAATTGCGATCGAAAGTATAAATATATTTGTGTTGCTCGCGGCGATTCACGGCATTTATTAGATTGCTTATTAGATAATAAAATAGAAAAGGAAGAATCACCAATCACCAATCACCAATCACCAATTATCAATTCCCAATTACCAATTACCAATTACCAATTACCAATCACCAATCACCAATCACAAATTACTAATTACCCATCGATTGTAATCGCTACAGGGCCAGAGGGGGGATGGACGGAGAAGGAGGTAACAACTGCGATCCAGTTTAGTTTTCAACCTGTGTCTTTGGGGAGTAGAATTCTGAGAGCGGTGACAGCACCGATTGTTGCATTATCAATAATTGCCGGGGTATTAGATATTCGATCGGGAATTACGCACGTTAAGTAACGCCGCCATCCTGGCGGTAAGAATACCGCCAGGATGGCGGCGTTACGGATAGTTTTGCGTAAGTTATATTGATGTAAAACTACCATGCAAACCATAGGGAACATGATGCTTCAAATGCAACCTCGCCACAGGCCCCTTAGTAATATCAAGAGCATCCAAAATTACCACATCAGACCGATGATTAGCCGCATCATACATTAATATTAGCAACCATCCATCATCCTCACTCTCAAAAGAATTGCGAGGCACAAAAACAGGTTCTCCCACAAAACCTCTCGGTGCAGCACTCCAAATTTGACGCTCATTCTTAGTCAAATCAATCTTTAAAATTACCTGCAAAGGAGCATTCCCAGATTCAGCCTCAGCACCTCCTATATAAAGATATCGATAAGACTGACCAACACGATCGGGATGCAAAACTGGAAACTCGCAACATCGGCGCTCAATTACTTCATGTTGAACTGTTTCCTCTTGTAAATTCAGCCGAAAACGCCACAACTCTCCCGCCGGAATGCTATCAAAATTGACTTCCCGAAAATCTTTTCCCGGTTCCACATCTGGGAAAGATTCATAGCAAACAGAATCAACAAAGATTTCCCCTGCTTCTTCCCAAGCATTAGCGTGGTGAAAGGCAAAACAAGTCTCAGCTTCTAAGAATTTTATTTCCCCTTGATTTGGGTTGCGGGGAATTAAAATTACTTGTGTTCGGCGCTTCGGATCGAATTTAATGCACTCCGCCGCACCTTTTAATCCCAAAGCGAAAGGCAAAGGATTAAACGCTACAGGATTTTGGAAGAAGATGCAATAATTAGGCGTAATTGCCATATCATGCAAAAACGCAAAACCTGGGATTACATGACTGTGGCGATGTAAGAGTTTCCCATCAGCATCTAGTTCATAAATAGTAATGGTACTAGATAGTCCAGGCTTGACAGAAAAGTTGACCAATCTCTTACCTTTTCCGCCTCTGCTTTCAATTCTAGGATGAGCTGAAAACGGTTCATCAGGCTTTAATATCCCGTCCAGGTACTCTAATCCTAAAGTTTCTAAAGTATAGGGATCGAGTCGGTAGGGTGCTGCTGCTTCCCATAGTGCCAAAAGTTTGCCGCCCCAGTAAATAATGTTAGTGTTAGCAATATTTTTGATTTTTAAGTCAAAAATATTCGTCGCCAATCCCCCCGGTTTCTGAGTTCCAAAAACGCCACGATAGAGGATTTTACCTGCTTCTTGTTCGGCGAGATAACCTTCCGTGCGGACAAACTTATTACAAAAGTGAGCGCGACCATTGGCAAAGGCGATCGCGCAAACCATGCCATCGCCATCAAAAGGATGGTGAATTTTTTGCCCGTTAATATCCAGTAAACCGGGGCCGTTGCGGAAAAAAGTTCCTTGCAAATCTGAGGGAATTTCACCCTCTACATCGTCGATCCAGTAGTTATATTCCTGGGTTTGGGATTCATAGCCGCGCTGCCAGTCTTTGCGATCGTAGGATACGGGTTGATGAATTTCTAGTTTCTGCATAATGTAGAGATTTTGATTTTTTTACGGCAGATTGTAGCTAGATTTTACCACAGATAAACACAGAGCGATTGACTAATTATTTAGGATCTTCAGCCGTAAATTTGTCTTGAATTGTTGGTACTAAATCTGGCAGAAATTCCGGCATAAAATGCTGTCCTACAATTTTAGAACTAGCCATTTCTGGTTGTAAAAGAGGAATAGAAGAATGGTATCCTTCTTCGGGTTCTGTATCGAGATTGGTGGAGGGTAGCCAGCCTAAAAATGGTAAAGGCAGAAGGGTTGAGAGGTTGGCGATCGTGGCTAAGAGCCAGAGTTTATCAAAGTTAGTTTCGGTAATTCCGAGCCAGTGCATTAGCAATGCACCAGACTCGTAGGAAAGGAGAAATCCGACGTTACTTATTGATATTAGTAGAGCAAATAAGCTAGCTTCTACTCCCTTTGGGCACAGTCGAGCGCAGAGCACTAGGATCGGCATGAATGCAATTTTTCCGATGACTGTTAAAATTAGTCCGTCTCCCAAGCTGAACCAGCGATCGTCTATGCCTAAACTGCGGTTAGTGTGAGTAATTAGCAGCAAAGTTGTCATGCCCAGGGTAGTTGAGAGGACGATCGACCAGCCAAACATGACGCGAAATGGGATAGATCTGAAGAAGCGTTGAAACAGCCAGACACCTGCGAGGGAGGCAAAGCTTGTAACTAGGTGCAGGCGACCTAGAAATTCGGGTTGAAAGCCTAATTCATTGGTGGTGAAGAAGAAGAGGGCTGAATCTGCACTTGGGGTGGCTTGCCAGAGGAAGATGAAGGCGGTAGGCAACCAGATAGATTTTTGGGTGATAGTTTGGCGCAGTTGGGTGAATTGCTGTTTAACTATGTTGAAGTTGAAGCGATCGCTTACTCGTTCTTCGATAATTAACCATGCTGCGGCTGAGACGATTAGGGGAAAGGAAGCAGTGATTAAAAATATTGTTTGGCTGCTAAACCGTTCGAGGAGGAAACCACTAAGGTAGGCTGTAATTAGCCCACCAATGGCTGTGGCTGCCGAACTTAGGGATTGTAAGGAACCCGCCTCTTTAGCCGATTCTTTCCTTGCTCTTTCTACAACTAGGGAGTCTGCGATTACGTCGCTGACTGCTACAGATAAAGAACTAAAAGCGATCGTTGCTGTAGCTGCCCAAGGACTGTGAACAATTGTTGCTAAGGCGATCCAAGCCGATGTGCCTAACAGCCCTGATAAAATGATATAAGGGCGGCGGCGGTAGCCGAAAATCGGCAGCCCGTCGGACATGAAGCCGAATAAGGGCTTGATCACCCAAGGTAAGGCGGTTACACCCAGCATTGCCGATACTTCAACGGGACTCATGCCGAGTTGATCTTTGAGAAAGAAACTAACCGCTAGGCGTGCTAGTCCTAAGATGCCTTGGACGAAGTAGATGAGTAATAGGGCAATAAGTTCAGGTGTTGGCTCATTCCCAAAGAATATTTTTTCTTTCAAAAAATCTTTGAGTTTGATTCTGCCAGAAGAGGAACTCAACATTTAGTAAAGGATTATTAAGATTTATTAATAAGTTATAGCATATTTCTAGAAATTAAAAATTAAAAATTAAAAATTAAAAATTAAAACCTGTAACGCGGCTATCTTGGCGGTTCTTTCACCACCCAAATAGCCGCGTTACGTAAATTGTGCATAATTCCTATCAGCATTTAAGCTTCTTTGAAGAAGCGAATAATTTCGCGGACATGATCTAGAACTTGTCCATCAGTGCTAAGTTGAGCGATCGCACTTTGCGCTTCCCTAGCTAGCTGAGTATGTTCTGCTTGATTTGTCGCTCGTTGGTTTTCTAATCCAGCAGCTAAGCGAGTTAATTCAGTGCGCGTTGCTTCCCACTGTAGCTGTTGAGATGCTACCCAAGAGGTAGGATTATCGGGATTTAATTGTTGTTCGAGGCGTTTAACTGTATGTTCAATCTCGTTAAAACGATGGCGGAGTTCGACAATATCTTCGCGGGGATGTAAAAATTGACCGCGAATCATTCTTAAACGCATTGCCAAATATTGATAGGCGCGTATGGCTGGGCGTAAAATAGTTAATAGCAAAGCTGCGCCAGAACTGATGTAACCAACTACACTGATGCCTGTAATAGCTAGAGTATAAAGTGCGATGGCAGAGAGGAGGTGGAGTGCGATCGCAGCAAACAAGGAGCGACGAGCTAGCATTCCCACATATTTGATTTGTTTTTCATCAACTGGAATGCCTTTTTCCGTTGATTGAGCAGCTTCTGCTAAAACTTCTTTAGATTCAAAGTGAATATTCCAGGGAACTGTAACTATTAACAGTAACCATTCAAAAGTTGCCGCAGCAATTGCCCAATCTAGAAAGCTACCTGCGGGTATGTGTAGCCATTGAAGAATGGCGAAGATAAGCAATATTAGAATGCCAAATCCAACGCTGAAACCTGCAAAATTATACATTTTGGGTATCTCTGGGTATGTTGCTCTGATTGTGGATTGTTTTTTTTAAGGTAAGTAGATATAGTGTGACACTTAGAGAAGTTTCATAGTTGCGGAGAGAGTGAGGGGTTAGGAAGAGCAAGCTTTAAGGCTTTTAGGTTTAAACTGTTGAGGATATTTGCTGCTTCAATTTCATCTATAGGCAAGTTTCGATCGAACATAAAAGCAATAAATTCCTCTTTGTTACCTTCGTTTTGCAAAATATTCCACGAGTCATCATAGAGAATTTCTATAGTCAGAACTGCCATAGTTATAGCTATAAATAATGGTGATTATCATATCCTAATCATGTTACTGCCATAGCTGCCAATTGACTTGCGCTACGATCGATTGACTTGAAAAGCGATCGCGCTCTCCTGCAAGATAAACGTACTCAACATTATTCCTCAAAATTAACCTTAATATCCTAATTCTGAATTAGTTGCTAACCTAAAATCTGAAATCACAAGTCAGCACCAAGGACAGACTGATGTCAAAGCAGACTCTCGGCCTCGACAACCCGCTTTATGATTATCTATTGTCCGTTTCTCTGCGGGAGCCGGATATTCTCGCCTCACTCCGAGAAGAAACGGCCAAGCATTCCAGAGCAATGATGCAGATATCGCCAGAACAAGGTCAGTTTATGGGGCTGCTCGTCCAACTCATGGGGGCGACGAAAACTCTGGAAATCGGGGTTTTCACCGGCTATAGCTCACTTAGTGTAGCTCTATCACTTCCTGGTAACGGCCAGATAGTTGCTTGTGATATAAGTGAGGAATACACTGCGATCGCGCGTCGCTATTGGCAAGCCGCTGGAGTAGCTAACAAAATCTCTTTGCAACTAGGGCCCGCCGTCAAAACCCTGGATAAGCTGTTATCCGCTGGACAGGGAGGAACTTTTGATTTTGCCTTCATCGACGCTGATAAAGAAAATTATGACGCATACTACGAGCGATCGCTCCAACTGATTCGCACTGGCGGCTTAATAGCAATTGATAATGTTCTCTGGGGAGGACAGGTTGTTAACTCCGAGGTGCAAGATAAAGATACTCTCGCCATTCGTGCTTTCAATGAAAAGCTGCGCCACGATCCCAGAGTTACTCTTAGTCTTGTACCGATCGCAGACGGACTTACTCTCGCACTGAAACGTCGCTGGGCTCCACTCATGGAAGCGGAATCATAAGGAATGAAAGTTGGTAATTGGTAATTGGTAATTGGTAATTGGTAGTTGGTAATTGGTAATTGGTAATTAGTAACTGGGTAATTCAGGACTTATGCGCTATGAGCAGAGAAACCGATTTTTATGGAATCTGTGCGTTGGAACTAAGTATTTTCGTAAAAAACCCGGTTTCTGGGCCACCCTTTGTAAGTCCTACAACTAACTACTAACCACTAACTACTAACAATTATAAGAAATAAATGCTAGAGTCAAATTTACACATAAAATTACCGATTCATGAAACTTTTCAGAGTACCGTCCAAGGTGAGGGTTACTGGAGTGGCACTTTAGTTGATTTTATCCGATTAGCAGGCTGTCCTGTTCATTGCCCTTGGTGTGACACTGGTTATAGCGAGGGAGGCAAAGACTTACCTAATGTACAGCGTTCAATTGTAGAATTGTTGACAGAATTGAAGTCTCCGAGAGTTGTAATTAGTGGCGGAGAACCCTTCATTCATAAAAATTTACCTCTCCTAGTTGAAAGCTTATTAGAAGTTGGTAAACAGGTAAGTATTGAAACATCAGGCTCTCACTGGCAGGAAGTTGCGGGAGAAACTTGGATTACTCTGTCTCCAAAAGAGCACGTTAATCCTAAATACCCTGTGCAAGAAAAGTTCTGGAGTAGAGCGAATGAAATCAAGTTAGTTATTAGCACGGGTGAGGAAGTTAATTTTTATAGAGACGGCTTGGTTTCTAACCCGAATATCCCTGTTTTTTTACAGCCGGAATGGAGCGATCGCTTTCGTGCAATTCCAATAATATTGCAATTGCTTCAGCAAAATCCGGGCTACAGATTATCTTTACAAACTCATAAACTCATTGGCGTACAGTAGTTAGAAGAAGGAAGAAGGAAGAAGATCGATATGAAAATGCAATCACAGTAAGAATTTCTGTAATTAATAATTTCTAACCATGTTGCTATACAAGAGATTTTAAGCGCGAATGCTTCGCCCCTACGGATATATCTACACGCATCAGGATACTCCCTGCATAAGTCCTATTGGGTGAGACATATATATAAGCGATAGAGATTAAACTAAATTGAATGCCTACACTTTTTAGAGCTAAAAAATATGCTACTCCTAACTTTTTTGACAATGACTATAGAAGGTAAATTGTCTAACTCACCTCAACTACAACAGCAGGCGATAGATGTCAATACTCCTAGCGATCGCCTGATTGAACTTGCCAGTAATAGCCCCGAATTAGCACGGCTAGTTGCTCTTAACCCAAGTACGCCAAGGGAACTATTACGAGAATTAAGTTACAGTAAAGATAGCAATACTAGGAAAAATGTAGCAAGAAATCCTAATACTTCTACTAAAGTATTGTTGAATTTAGGATGTGAGTTTCCAGAGCAATTGGTAAACAATCCTACTTTCTCTCTATTGTTACTAGAAAATTCCAATCTAGTCGATATAATTCCTTTAAATACTCTACGGAGTATCCTCAACTACGATACATTACCACTATCTTTTATTGAGCAAGCTATTAATCGGTTAGATGAAGATACACTCTTACTATTAGCCGAGAATCCTAAAACTACTAAGGAAGTATTATTCCAGCTAGTTAACAGCCAATATAGCCACGTAGCAGAAGCAGCAAAGCTTCATGTGAACTTGGCGGGTGAGATGGATTCTGGCTGGGATCGAGCAGCAATTGAGGCGCTTTTGAGCAGTACGATTGGGGGGCAAGAATTTGGGGATTTCTTAGAACAATTAGAGAAGATAAATTCAATTCCTGAATTTGCGATCGAGAGTTTGCCCAAAAATTACAGCGCTTTAAAAAAAAATACTGGTAATTGCGCTACGCCTACTAGCGAACTCGAATACTTAGCTAAAGATAATAACCTTTGGACGCAACTATTTTTAGCTAATAATCCCAATACACCTACTTCTGTACTGCAAGATTTGGCAAAAAATAATCATGTTTGGCTTTGCCAAAGTCTTGCCAATAATCCCAACACGCCTGCGGGTGTATTGCAACAGTTAGCAAAAGATAATTATAGAGGCGTGCGCCAAAATGTTGCTAAAAATCCTAATACACCTGAGAATATCTTAAAGCTGCTACTAAGCGATTCTTCTGAGAGCGTTCGCAGATTTGCAATAGCGAGATATTTGGCTCACAATGCCGATGGATTATTTACTGTCCTCAAGTATTATCCGATAGAATATTCTACTCCTTGCTTTAGTCGGTTAATTGTGCTAATGCACCCTGAATTTCCGAGTAAATTAGTACAAAAATGTGACTCGTTAGTATGGCTAGAACGTTATGCGATCGCGCAAAATTCCAATACTTCACTCGATCGGCTCAAATTTTTAGTTAATGACAGCAATCGCATTGTTCGCGCTGCTGCTAAAGACAATTTATACCAGAAGGCAAAAGGTAGAAGGTAGAAGCTAATAAAAATAATACTTTCAGTCATTATTAACCCTCTAACTACCTTGGCGGTTGCTGTCTGTGGAGGAGAACTTATTTTAGTGAACTAATTTTTCCTCAACAAGTTAAACTTTGAATAGTGCATTGCACATTCTACCGCTACTCGCGAGTCTGCCGCCATGAATCCTATAGAAAATGTAGCACTACCGCCAAACCTTCGAGGAGAAAGCGCCCTAGCCGCGATCGCCTTCACAGATGTTGAGTCTTTCACTCCTAAAATGGCGGCAGACGAAAAGCACACCCTGGGTTTGATCCAACGGGATTTTGACATCATGCGCCAAGTGTGCGATCGCTTTGGCGGTCAAATCCTCAAATCCTTGGGCGACGGTTTATTAATGTACTTCGTGAGTGCGGAAAAAGCTGTTTCCTCCGCAATTGAAATTCAAAAAACTTTTGCTATTACTGCTGCTAATTTACCCGAACGTGAGGTACTAATTCATCGTATTGGAATCCATTTAGGAGATGTCATTTTTAGCGGTAATGATGTTATGGGCAATGGGGTTAATATTGCCGCACGGCTGCAAACAATCGCCGCACCTGGGGGAATTTGTCTCTCTCAAACTGTTTATGATGTCGTCAAAAATCACATTTCTTTATCAGCAAGCTACGGTGGACTGCGGAAATTAAAAGGCATTGATGAACCCGTGTCTGTTTACCAAATTACGGGTTTTCGCAACTCACTAGAAAACCGCCATAAAGTTTTTATTTCCTATCGCGCTCAAGAACCAGATAAAAGCCTCGCTCTAGAATTTTATGAAGCTTTAATAAAGGCTGGACACGCAGCTTTTATGGCTGGTGAAAGCATTCGATTGGGAGAGAATTGGCCGACTCGGATTGAAGCAGAATTAAAGCAGTCTGATTATTTATTGCTACTATTATCTGAGCAATCTGCTATCAGTGAAATGGTAACAGAAGAGGTGCGACGAGCAAAAGAGTTACGGGATTCTCGACCGGATCGCAAACCGATGATTTTGCCAATTCGGATAAATTTACCTGTAACTTCACCTGTTAATTATAACCTCTATGGCTATCTCGATCAAATTCAGCAGCGAGAGTGGCATTCAGATAACGATACACCCAATTTAATCGCAGAAGTGCTCGATCTTGTCAAAGAAGGTCGCGATTTAAAAGAAGCTCCTAAAAATGCACCTACGATATTAGCAGCTTGGGAGAATCTTGACAGTCCTCCTTTGCCAGTTGCAGGGCCAGAATTACCAGAAGGTCAAGTCGGTTTAGCTTCCGCTTTTTATGTAGAAAGACCGCCAATTGAAGAGCGTTGTTATGAAGAAGTTGTCAGGCCTGGAGCCTTAATTAGGATTAAAGCACCTCGGCAAATGGGGAAAACATCTCTGATGGCTAGAGTGCTCCATCAAGCCGGAAATTTAGGTTATCGGACGGTGGCTTTGAGTTTTCAATTAGCTGATAGTAAAATATTTAGCGATCTAGATAGATTCTTGCAGTGGTTTTGTGCAAATATGGCCCTGGAATTGGATTTGCCAATTCGATTAGAAGATTACTGGAATGCGATTTTTGGTAGTAAAGTTGCCTGCAAATCTTATTTTGAAAGGTATCTCTTAAAAAATACAGTTACTCCTCTGGCATTGGGTTTAGATGAGGTGGATCGGATTTTTGAATATCCCGAAGTGGCGGCGGATTTCTTTGGGTTATTACGAGCTTGGCATGAAGAGTCAAAGAATAGAAATATTTGGAAAAAATTACGTTTAGTAGTAGTACATTCAACTGAAGCTTACGTGCCGATGGATATTAATCAATCGCCTTTTAATGTGGGTTTGCCGATTGAATTAACGGAGTTTAGTCGGCAGCAAGTACAAAATTTAGCACAGCGCTATGAACTAAATTGGTCAGCTATACAAGTTGAGAAATTAATGGCAATAGTGGGGGGACATCCCTATTTGGTGCGGCTGGCTTTATATCACATTGCGCGAGGCGATGTTGAGTTGGAACAATTGTTAGAAAATGCGGCTACTGATGCCGGAATTTATGGCGATCATTTGCGGCAGCATTTATGGAATTTGCAGCAGCACCCAGAATTATCAGGCGCGGCAAAAAAGGTCGTTGATGGTGTTGATTCTGTGCAATTGGATTCGATACAGGGGTTTAAATTGCATAGTATGGGTTTGGTGAATTTGCATGGTAATCATGTAATGCCGCGTTGCAATTTGTATCGGATTTATTTTCGCGATCGCTTGAAAAATTAAAAAGCGTCATTGGTATTGGTATATAGCAATCCTAAATCATTTGTGAATTTCTTACTCCCTCCCCTTAGCAAGGGGAGGGTTGGGGTGGGGTAAAAAATTTACGATTCATTTAGGATTGCTATATGACTTAGCCAAGAGCGATCGCGATCGCTAAACACTAAAATCACACTAAACCCCGATAAATCTTGGGTTTCGTCCCTCAATAGTATGCAGCATAAGGGTTCTGGCGTAAAGATATCTAGGGCTTTTGCTGTCTCTGAGATACGTACCCAGGACTTTGGCACCCAACCAAATAAACCGGGTTTTTTGACGAAAATACTTCGCCGGAACCCACAGATGCTCTCAAAAACCCGGTTTCTGGGACTCCCTGCGTAAGTCCTACCCTACTATCGATAAAATTTTTGGCAACTTTGCATAATTTTTTGAGTTTACCCAGATAAATATATAGAAGTAGTTGGCCAACGAGCTTCTTCAACCTTTTACATAAACCCGCCCCTATCCACTTTTTTCCCACAATTTATTCTATTCCTTCGGAGTCATCATGTCTTGCCACCACGATATCTTCGGAAAACCTATTTGCTGCATTCTGGAAAACCCCGATCGACCCGAAGAAATATTCTGTACAATTTGCAAGAGACAATTTATAGAACAGGAATCTAAAGAACCGAAATCTAATGCAGGTGCTTGGTTATTCATTGCTGTTATTGTAATTGTCTTAGTTCTCCTTCTAAGCGCCTGTGAAAAGCCAAGCAATTCACTTTTTATTCCCACAGTTAAAGGTGAAAACTTAACTTGGATCGATACTGATTGATAAATTTTGAACAAAAGCCGTCATTCTTTCAACTTCAGGCAGCATCTCCAAGGCACTAAAATCCCCCTAATCGAATTTAAATTCCCGTTGCAAGCGAGAGATAATAGAAGTTTTTTCGACTTGGTTAAGAATATCTTGAATAACTCTATCCTGTCCCAAAGGCCCCCAAGTACAACCCTTTTCGAGATAAACCTGAGAAGCGCGACCTACAGCATAAGTTCCGTAAGCAGCTAAACTAGCTTGAGTAACAGCAACTCCGGCAAAAGTAGAAAAATCTGCGACAATTCCAGCCGTACTTTTTCCCAAACCCAAAATTAAACCACTACCCAATTCACCAAAAAGTACCCCACCCGTACTAAACAGAATAGTCTTCCAAAGTTTACCAGCTTCATAACCAGTCATCGGCAAACCATAAAGCCTAGCTAAAGACCGAATTAGAGCTAAATCTGCAACAGGTGCGGCCAGTATATCTAAGAAAGCAATAGGATTTAAGCCCACCGCTAAACCCTTATATTTCGCGAATTGCCAAATCAAATCTTCTGCTTCCGATTGGCGCAATTTAAGAGTTTTATGGGCAATAGTTACCTCAGCTTCTCTTGCTTGAACTAGCGCATTGAGAGCGAGGATAGATCGCCCTTCTCGGTTGATAATTGTAATCAATTTTTGCTGGAGTTGATCTATTTGTGGTGGCGGCGACTCCCATTCATAAGTAACGCTACCATCAGGCCATTCAACTCTTACCTGAACTGGTGCAGGTTCTGCGGCCGCCATCACAATTTCTAGAGATTGGGGATTGAGAATTTCTCCGTCTCTACCGACTTCTTCTCCCTTCCCTAATACTTGTAGATTGTGGTAAATAGCTTGCCTATCTATCTCTGGATAGAGGTCAATCTTGTTAAAAATTAAAATCAAAGGTTTCTGAAATTTTTGCAGTTCTCGGATAGCATCATATTCAGTTCTAGTAATATCACCGGCAACCACGAACAAAATAAAATCAGCTTGGCGAGTCACTTGCTTCGCCATTTCACCTCGGACTTCACCGCCAACTTCATCGAGTCCGGGAGTATCAATTAATTCAAGTTGTATATCTCCCTTAGTCAGAGATTGAGGAATCGTCCACCTCACCGATCTCGGCCACTGAGTGACACCATTAAGAGGGCCTGTTTGCAAAATTTTCTGACCTAAAAGAGCATTCAAAACCGCTGATTTGCCGCGACTGACAAGGCCAAAAGCAGCAATGCGAATTACATTCTGGTCAAGCTTTTCTAATGTGGAATTTAATACATCTAATTGGGTTTGTAATTCTGCTTGTAATTCTGTATTTGCAGTCGGTTCTCGGCGACCAAGAGGAGAATACCGCGCTAATGCTTGCCGTAAACTAGCACGAGCAAGGGATAAGTGCAGTTCGCCTTGTTGATTTGGCCGCGCTGAGGGTGTTTCAGGCGCAAGTACCTGATGAGGTTGAGAAGGTGGAGAATTAGTCAAGGTTTAATCAGGGGAGAAACTATTATTAGTTTAGCGAATCTTCGTGATTTTGGTGTAGTTAGTTGCTAATTAAAAATTAGCAATGCAACTGTTAATGGTCGTTTGATTATTTTGGATGGGCATCACCGAGTTGTTGCTGCTAAGCGACTAAAATTAGAGAGTATCCCGATTAAACGGCAAAAAGTTTCGCCAGTTCAAGAACAGCAGCTTTTGCAGCAAGTAGCAGAGGCAGCAATAGAGTACCCCTATTAGTTATACGCTGAAATGTACTATGAATTATCTAACTAAAAATGTAGATGCAGTGGCAATTATTCAAGAATTTGCCAATCTTCAAGACGAACTTATTTCGGTATTTCGACAGAAGTATAGCAATTTAACTGACTGGACGTATCTGCTTGATTGTCCCCGCTCTGGATACTTTCACGCGAGAGAAGAAGAGTGGAGATTTCAGCAGCATGGATTAGGGATATGCTTTACAGGACAGGAATCCGGCAAAGTTGTTGATGTTCACACGGGATTATTAGATGCTCCAAGAGCGATTGACTCGTGGCGTTTATGTCAATACTTTGAGTCAATAGGCATTGAAAAAATTCATTATCTTTCGCAGATATTTGAAGTTAGCGAGCAAGATGGTTCTGAAGCTTTACTTAAATGTCTGAGGCAAGATGATACTAAGAAGGTAGACTATTGTTAGTTTAGCGAATCTTCATTGTTTTTGCTACGCATCACAATTATTTAAGATTTTTTAGGTTGTGGCTTTAAGATTTTATCCTGAACCATTTTGTCAATAATTATACCGCCAATTATCCTCGCTCCATGAGTGGTAAAATGTACGCCGTCATTGATTTTCACATATCTTTTTGTGCCAGATTTGTCAGCCACAACTTTAGTATATTTACCACCTACCGCAAATGTTTGCCAAGTTGAAATAAATTTAATTTTTGGATAAGACTTACTTACCTGACTATTTGCAAAAAAATTGGGGTAGGCTTTTCAGCTTACCCCATAATCAAACAATAATTGGTTCAAAAAGTCAAGGAATTTAAGAAACTTCAGCAGCAATTGCATTCTCATGCTTAGCTGATTCTGGTAAGAGACGCTGCATAACTTGCTTGATGAAAGTTTGCAAGACGGTGACTTGCTGATTTTGTTGGAATACGGTTTGCAGGGTTTTTGCCAGATTCACTTTCAGACTATTAACATCTGTTATATCTGTACTTGCGTCTTGAGTTTGGAAATACTCAATTAAGCTTAAACCTGCGATTCTGGTAAAATAAGCAGCACTCACTCCCTGTACGATTCCTCCCGCAACAAAGGTAATTGTGTTACTTTTCAAAATGGCGGTGATAGTCTGGGTAGATAGTTCGACTAATCCTAGTTTTAGCATCTGATTGGCCAGCGTGCCTGCTACGATCTTAGCCCGATCTACGGAGAATTTTTGCTGATAAATAGCACCGATATCGATTACCATTTGGGTGCTGATGGCGGCTGTTGCTAGCAAGTCTAAGGCTGCTACTGGATTGGCAAAAGCAGCGGCGGCGGCGATGTACTGATATTGTTCAATTATGGGTAAAGCGCGATCGCGTCTCACTCCATTTAATGCCGTTTTTACCTCGGATTTTAGCTGCGATGCTAATCGAATGGTACTCGCCCAGACTAACTTTTGACTTTCTTGAGTTAAGATTTGACTTAATCTTTCAGTCAAAGGTTGAATTTGTGCGGTTTGTGGCTCAGTCCACTCTTTAATTGTGCCGTCTGGTTGGTGTTGGCGGACTTTAATCGGATTAGGGGAAGATGCGATCGCAACGATATCTTCGGCTGCTAATATTCCCGCCATTCTCTGGCGCAATTGCTGCAACACCTGTGCTTGTTGTTCTGGCAAATATTGGTCAAGCTTATTCCAAACTAGCACTAAGCGCTGACCTGCGGCAACGAGCTGCGATAATATTTGAAATTCTGGATCGGTGATATCGCCAGCCGTGACAAACAAGACTAAATCGGAAGAGATTTTTACCTCATCTTTACCGATAAATAATGGTGCTGCTTCCCGAAAAGTTAACTGTTGCGAGTGTTGCTCTGTCCAGTTAGATTTTAACTGTTGAATTAAAACAGTTTTGCCGACAGCTTTGCCACCAGCAACGCAGAGGTGTAAATCTTGCCGATCTAGTTCTGCTGTTAACTGGCTGAGCTGTTGTTTTAAGCTGGAATTAGCATCACAATTTAGTGCTTCTGCTGCTAGTAAATTAATCGCAGTTTCAGTTGTCGCGATCGCCTTCAGCGCCATTTCCCGATCCACAGGTACAGGTGCAGGTGTAAAATCGACAGAGGGCGATCGCCCTTGCCACCACCACCACCCCACACCACCTACCGCCACGCCCAACAGCGCCACTTCACCGAATTCTGCAACAGAGTGCTGAAGGCTATCTAACAGCCAAAGCGCCAAAGATAACCCAATCCCGCCCACTAAAATAGGTCGCCGCAAGTTAAGTGTCATTTCTCCCTTCCTTTGGGTACTTAAGGCCTAGCTTCAACAACCCAAAGCTTGGCATCCATCCCTCTCTCTATGCTAATCTCTGGGACGGCAAACGATCGCAAAAAACTTATAGCAACCGCCAAGGCGGTTAAGAGGGACTAGGGGCTAGGGGCTAGGGGCTAGGGAAGAGGAAAGAAGGGTTGAGAATCAGAGTTTTAGGAATTCAGAATGTCCTAAGCGCCTTGGGGACTGCTATATCCCTTCCCAAACTAAAATTTTTCCCAAACTATAGCAACCGCCAAGACCATGAGAACATTCTAAATCGATCGCAGTCGAAGGGTGCGATCGCGCCAAGGCCCTTACATCTTCCCATCTCCCCCCTCTCCCCCCATCCCCCCGCTCCTTCGCCCCCTCTCCCCATCTTCAGACATCGATCCTGTACGTGCCGGCTTGATCGCCGATCGCTGCTTTTGTCCAGACTCAGAAAACCCTCGTTTGCTGAGAGCTAATACCTTTGCGCGGTGGGATCGACTGGGATACAGAGCCACCACAGCTTACGAAGAGATAGTAGACTGGATCGAAGAACAGCGATCGCAGCAACAACAACACCTCCTAGCCAGCCCCGTTGTCCTCATTGACCGAGCAATTCAGAAATTCCTCCTCAAAGGCCGCCATCTACCCTACAACCAGCTAGCCGCCTTACGGGAATTAGTAGAAACCGCTGTACACTATTGGGAAATCGACGGGCGGCGGCGATTAAACGAACCTGCTACATACTCCCAGCCAGCCGCGATCGCACAGTTTATTCAACTTCTCCGACGCGGTACAGTCACCGCCAACCCCTTTCCCGTGCGGACAGCCGGACTTAGTAGCCGTGCGATCGCCCTAGCCACCATCTTTCAGTACCGCGCCAGCCGCCGCGCTCACAAATACCATTTTTGGCTTGATGCAGGTTCCCCCCTCTGGCTGAGTGGCGGTGCAGCAACCCTGTTTGCAGCTCCCCTGTTCCTTCAGAAACACCCCTGGCATCCCAATCAAGCCGAAGATGTACAATTTGCCAACGAGCAAAGACTACGACGAATTTTGCTAGATTTATTAAGCCGCTGTTCCTACCTCTACCTTTGCCACAGCGAACTAGCCGCCAACGGACAAGAGCAAGCAGGGCCACTACTACCTCTGGTTTATGCTTCCATATTCCCCTGAAAAAGTCAGCCTTACTCTCTGAAATGGAAGTTATAACAAAATAGATGAGTAAAAAAAACGTCAAGATGTTAACATTTTTAGGGCAAAATAGATCGAGATTAAAAAATCTATATATCTCTTGTCAATTTGCTTGAATATGTTAAAACTAATCAGGATTGTCGATAAATTTAAAGTCTATTTTTCCTGAGAAACTAATCTTCAAACCCTTCGTCAAGTCCATAGGGATCGTCTAAAAAAGGAGTTGTAATCATGCCCGGTGCAGTGCCAGTAGGTTTTGTCGGAGATGGCCCTCCCTTTGTGTTAGGGCCGGATGAAACTCTCGGAGGAAGTCCAGCCCCATCTCCGACCCCAACCCCAACCCCAACCCCCACACCTACACCAACTCCCACCCCCACACCTACACCAACTCCCACCCCCACCCCCACACCCACACCTACACCTACTCCTGTTGCCGATGACACTACACCGGGAGCCGACGACACCCTACCTCCCGCCACTGGTGACGACACCTTACCGGGCAACCTGGGCGGAATTATCAGAGGGACTGAAACCAATGACTCCTTAGTTGGCAGCCCCAGAGTAGACGTAATCTCAGGGTTAGGAGGTGCTGACACCCTCATCGGTGATGGCAGCGACGACGAACTTAGAGGAGATGATGACGACGATCTACTCTTTGGCAACACAGGTCAGGACACCCTCGATGGCGGTACAGCCCTTGATACCCTCTACGGCGGCAAAGATAACGATTTATTGTCTGGCGGTAGTGAAGGCGATCTTCTCTTTGGCAACAACGAAAACGATACTGTTATCGGCGGTGATGGCAGAGATACCGGTTATGGCGGTAAAGGCAACGACAGCTTGCGCGGTGGTTCCGCTGACGACAGCCTCTTCGGAGATTTAGGCGAAGATATCGTCTGGGGAGACCAGGGTAACGATACCCTCTCTGGCGGTGGAGGTGACGACCTCTTGTTTGGCAACGAAGGCGGCGACTGGCTCTTCGGCAATGACAGCAAAGATACTATTTTTGGAGGCGAAGGAGACGACATCGTTTTCGGCGGCGACGGCGACGACAACATTGTTGGCGAAAGCGGTAACGACGTTCTCTGGGGCGAGTTCGGTAGAGATACCCTCTCCGGCGGTGATGGCAGAGATGTCTTTGTCCTTGGTACCTTCACAGCCCCCAATCCTAGCAACGCCAGCATTCCCCTCGTCACCACCACTGGCGGCCCCGATATAGCCGATGCTGACTTGATTACAGACTACCGCAGCGGCGATCTAATCGGACTGAGTGGCAGCCTCAGATTTGAAGACCTCGTAATCTTTCAAAGCACCGATGCTAGAGCCGGAAGTACCATTATCCGTAACG
This sequence comes from Kamptonema sp. PCC 6506, assembly GCF_000180455.1. Taxonomy (NCBI): domain Bacteria; kingdom Bacillati; phylum Cyanobacteriota; class Cyanophyceae; order Oscillatoriales; family Microcoleaceae; genus Kamptonema; species Kamptonema sp. PCC 6506. The sequence continues at coordinate 9,934 of NZ_CACA01000364.1, read as the reverse complement.
GTACTACGGGCGACTTTTTAGCAGTATTGCCAGGAGTAGATAGCAGGACGCTCGGTCGGGCTAACTTCATTGCCGCCCCCACAAGGCCAGGGCTAGCAACACCACCACCTTCTCCCTCTCCTACTCCCGTTCCTACCCCAGACCCATCAGGAACACCAACCCCAACTCCAACTCCATCGGGCACACCAACCCCGACTCCTACCCCAACTCCATCGGAGACACCAACCCCAACTCCAACTCCATCGGGGACACCAACACCAACTCCATCGGGAACGCCAACTCCGACTCCATCGGTGACACCAACCCCGACTCCTGCGATCAATCAGCCCCCAATAGCGGTCAATGACAGCGTTACCACCGTTGCCAACCAAACAGTTTCCTTTAATGTCCTAGTTAACGATACTGATGCTGACAGGAATATTCTTAACGTCAGCACCTTTACTGCAACTGTTAACGGACAACTAGAGCCTGTGGCTGGGGGAACGTTCCGATATACTCCCAATGCTGGTTTTACTGGTAGTGACAGCTTCAGCTACTCGATTACTGACGGCAATGGCGGCACGGCTCAGGCAAGTGTCACTATTAATATCAACAGTCCGCCACGAGTAGTTGTTAACGAAGGCATTATTGTCTCCAAGAGTTCTCCAGTCGAGATTATTTCTGTTGAGGAACTGTCTGCTACAGATGCCGATACTCCGGCAGAGCAGCTAATTTACACCTTGACGAAAGCACCCGATCCTGCAAAAGGATTTCTGCAAAGGGGAACCAGCTTTGTCAATATCGGTGACAAGTTTAGCCAGCAAGACATCCTGAACAACATAGTCAAATACACCTTATTAGCTCCTACTGGCAGTGATAGCTTTGCATTCACAGTTAGTGACGGATTTTCTAACACTCCGCAGTCTTCTTTCAGTATTACTGTCGTAGATAGTATTTCCGATCGCACTGGCATTATCAACGACAACTTCTCAGGCACGGCGCTCAGCGATTATATTGTCGGTGGGACTGGCAATGATACCTTCTTGGGAGGTGATGGCAATGACATCATTGATGGTAGAGCAGGTAACGATTCCATTTTAGGGCAAGCAGCCAATGACTCCCTTTTAGGTGGTACCGGCAACGATGTTTTAAGTGGTGGAGACGGTAACGATACCGTTGATGGTGAAGATGGCAATGACACTATTGATGGCGGGTTTAACAATGACCTGCTATTCGGTGGAGATGCCGACGACTCACTCAGTGCTGGGGAAGGCAACGATACTGTTTATGCCGGAACCGGCAATGATGTCCTATCAGGAGATGCCGGCGATGACTCCCTATACGGAGAGGCTGGCAGTGACATTGTGACAGGAGGAGTTGGCGATGACACCATTGACAGCGGTGCCGGCGACGACATTGTTGATGGCGGCGTGGGCAGAGACTTAATTGATGGTGGCACAGGCAATGATTCAGTATTAGGAGCCGATGGTGACGACACTGTACTCGGCGATGACGGTAACGACACGCAATTGGGAGGTGTCGGTAACGATTACCTCTTAGGCGAGGGCGGTAGCGATTCTCTATTGGGTGAAGCTGGCAACGATACTCTTGATGGTGGAGATGGCGGCGACAGCCTCAATGGTGGATTTGGTAATGATTTGGTCTTAGGCGGTGGCGATAATGACACCCTCTTTGGCGCTGCGGGCGATGACATCCTGGGTGGCGGATTTGGTTCCGATCTCCTGACGGGTGAGGCCGGTAATGATTTCTTCTACTTTGAAACTCCCGCAGAAGGTGTAGATATCATTAGCGATTTCAATGTCAGCGGTAGCGATGCTTTCTTGTTCCGCTCGTCCAATTTTGGCGGCTTTACCAACTCTGGCACGTCTAACGACTTCTCTAGTATTATTATTAGGAATATCGGCTCGGCGGGCGATGATATTGGTGGTCAAGAGGTGATATTGTTTGAGGCAAAATTTGACAATGCTCAAGCTGTAAATGCCGCTTTGAAAAATCAAAAAGGTTCGGGTCAATCAGGAGCTTTCTTTGTCTATCTGAACAATACTTTTAATAAGTATCTTTTGGGTTATGACCCGAATGTTAGTGATGATAGTCTCCCCGCTTTTGACTTGGCTGTACTCAATTCTATTCCTACGTTACCTGGTGCTTTAAGCACTGTAATTACTGCATCGGAGTTCAAGTTTATTTAACTGTTAACTGTTAACTGTTAACGGTTAACAGTTAACAGTTAAAGAAACTTGAAAGATGAGTTTTGCAACGTTAATATTCGGAGGGTGGGCGCTATTATCTCATTCAATTAGCAAGAAATATCGTTATAGCAGCGCCCACCTTACTTCTATGTCTTAATTGACGAAGGCGATTGCTATAACTAAAACAGTTAAAAACTAACAGTTAACAGTTAACAACTAACAGTTAACAACTAACAGTTAACAACTAACAAAATTTAGCGTTTATTTAAGGAGGCGGAACAATGCCAGGTGCAGTGCCAGTAGGCTTTATTGAGGACGGGCCACCGTTTTTGCTTCGAGATGAAAATGGCGAGATTACTGATATTCTCCCTACACCAACCCCAACGCCTGCACCTACTCCCACCCCAACGCCAGATCAGGGTACGAGTCCTTCTGTGAGTCAGGGGACAAGTCCTTCCGTCAGTCAAGGTACAAGTCCTTCTGTAAGTCAGGGGACTAGCCCTTCCGTCAGTCAGGGTACAAGCCCTTCCGTCAGTCAGGGTACAAGTCCTTCTGTAAGTCAGGGAACTACCCCTTCTGTGAGTCAGGGTACGCGGCCTGCCATAACACAAACACCTGCACCTGTGGAGACGTTGACACCGACTCCTACTCCTCCTCCAGAACCAATATTTGTTCAGGGTGTGGTTCAGGGAACCAACCTGGACGACTATTTAATTGGTGGCCCTCGGAATGACACTATTTCAGCGCGTCCCGGTGATGATACCGTTTTTGGGGGGGACGGCCCAGATTTGCTCCGAGGCGAAGAAAATAACGACTATTTGAATGGTAATGCTGGCAGAGATACTGTTGAAGGCGGGGCAGGCGATGACAGTGTAAGAGGCGGTAAAGATGACGATCTGGTTTCTGGAGATCAGGGTAGCGATACTACTTATGGCGACCAGGGTAACGATATTGTCTTTGGTAGCGAAGGTAATGACACGCTTTTTGGTGGTAAAGGTAATGACTGCTTGCGTGGTGGTGGCGAGGATGACTTAGTTTCTGGCGATCGCGGCAATGATACTCTTTTTGGCGATACCGGTAACGATACTGTACTCGGTGGTGGTGGTAGCGACCTTCTGTTAGGCCAGGAAGGAGGAGACAGGATCAACGGCGGTGCTGGCAACGATACTGCTAGCGGCGGCGAAGGAGACGATATTATTTATGGTGGTGAAGGTAACGACGAACTTGCTGGTGATAGTGGTGATGACGTTCTCTCTGGCGATCGCGGTTCAGATACATTCACTGGCGGTGAAGGCAGAGATACCTTTGTTATCGGTAGATTTAGCACTCAACCAGCTTCCCTCAGTAGTGGCAGTGCGACTACTGGCGGCGTTAATTTAACTGATGCTGACCTAATTAGAGATTTTACTGACGATGATGCGATCGCCCTTACAGGTGATTTGAGATTCGCAGACTTGGAGATATCCCAAGGAACAGGCTCAAATTCCAGCAACACCATTATTAGAGACAAGCGCACGGGCGAATTTTTAGCAATACTGCTCGACGTTAAACCTACAACTGTCAACGAATCAAGGTTTACAACAAATCCCGTTCCGTTTGTTGATGAAAACCCATTTCCCATTCTAGGTACAACTCCCTCGACAACGGGCACAACTCCCTCAACAACGGGTACAACTCCTTCGACAACGGGCACAACTCCCTCGCCCGTAACGGCAACGCCAACTCCTACGCCTACTCCCACACCTACGCCAACTCCCACACCTACGCCTACGCCAACTCCCACACCTACGCCAACTCCCACACCTACGCCAACTCCCACACCTACGCCTACGCCAACTCCCACACCAACAGCAACACCCACACCTACTCCTACAACAACGGGTACTAGCCCTTCTCCTGCAACGGGTACTACTCCAAGTTCACTACCAACCCTAGTACCGTCACCAACTCCTAGCGTGAGTCCAGGCCCTTCTCCCATACCGCCACCAACTCCAACTCCTGGGTTAGGGCCGACTTCCCCTGCTTTCCCAACGGCGACAACCAACCAACCGCCAATCGTGGAAAGCTCTAAGAGCCTAGTAACCAGTCAGGACATACCTTTAGCCCTTAGCATTCAAACACCGAGTGACCCAGAGGGTGCAGCGTTAACAGTCACAGTGACACAACTGCCTAATCCTACCTTCGGTCAAATATTGCGAAATACCTCTGTCACCTTATTGAACGAAAAATTGAGCGTTCAAGACTTGACCTCGCTCAGATTTGAACCTGCAACTAATGTCACTGGGAAAGCTGGATCGTTTAGTTACAGTGTCAGCGATCCTGAAGGTGGTACAGCAACATCCTCGATCGCCATCAATATTAATCCGTTTAACGCTAACACTGGTACCCAAGTTAATACCCCGCCAACTGCGATCGATGACGGTTTAATTCTGACTACTACTAACAATCCTCTCCCAACTCTAATTAATGTACTAGCCAACGATAGTGACGCTGAAAACCAGCCACTGAGGATCATCAGTCTCAGCACCACTAAAGCTGGCTCGACGGTAAATCTTGGCGGTACAGGGGTGCAGTTCACCCCTGCTGGTGCTGCTGGTACTGTTGCTTTTACCTACACCATCAGCGATGGCTTTGGGACGAGTCCAGGTACGGCCGCAGCTACAGTTAACGTTCAGGTATTTTTGGCAGATAGCGGTGCTAACACTATTGTGGGCGGTTCTTTCCCGGATAACTTCAACGGTTTAGCTGGTAGCGATACGATTGATGGGGCAGGGGCAAATGACACTATTAATGGTGGACTTGATAATGATGTGCTCATAGGCGGCGCTGGTGTTGATAGCATGAGCGGCGGCGGCGGTAATAATACATTCCGCTATACTAGCCCTACTGATGGAGGTGCAGTTTTTGAGGCGGCTTCGCCTGCGGGAATTAATGCTGCGATCGCGGCTGGCGGCTACGATATTATTACGGATTTTGCCGCTCTGGGTGTACCGATTAACGACCAGTTTAACTTTACCCCTGCATTCCCCAATCTCAAAGGCGCAAACCAAATTGTATTACCAGTGCAGACAACTGTTTCGCTTAATATTTTGGGAGGAACTGCCTTCTTATTTGCTTATGATGCGGGTGGCAGCACTTACATCATTTACGATGGTAACGCCGATAATACTAGCGGTAACGATTCTCGCATCTTAGCGAAATTAAATGGTGTTACTGGTGTCCCATTCCTTTCTCCTTTTGACTTTACTTTTATCTAGAGAGATAACTAGACAGGACTTACGCACCTAACCAAAGAAACCGGGTTTCGACTTTCGCTCAACCAGCAGTTTTTTGACGAAAATACTTCTTTGTGACCCACAGATTCTCTCAAAAACCGTTCGGCTGACGCTCACGGCCCAAGCCCGGTTTCTGGGACTCCCTGCGTAAGTCCTCTCTAATACCAAATCCGGGTTTACTACACCCTTTATTGTCATTGCGAGCGAAGCGAAGCAATCGCAGAGACTAGGCGATTGCTTCGCTTCGCTCGCAATGACGGATTATATTATTACTAATAAAGGGGATGACTAACTGGTATTTGGTATTATAGCAACCGCCAAGGTATTTAAGGCACTCGCTTATTGCTGAAGCCTTGATTCTTTTCCCTTCTTCCCTTCTTCCCCTAGCCCCTAGCCCCTAGCCCCTAGCCCCTACCTATAAATATTACTCTAACCCATTTTCTTTCAACACTCGCTCAATTGTTTCAGCTTCCTGATTTTGACCTTGCTGCTTAAATAAATCCCTAGCTTTTTTTAGCGGTTCCGCCGCTTCTTGGGGTCGATTTTGTTCGTAAAGTGCTCTCCCTAAAAGATAGTGAAGAACTGCTACATTAGGCTTGAGACTAACAGCCTTCTCAAAATTAGAAATAGCTTCTTCTAACTTATCTTGATTAGCTAAAACACTGCCCAAATTAGCATAAGCCTCTGCAAAGTTAGGGTTGATTTCAATTGCTTTGCGAAATGCTGCTTCTGCACCTGCTAAGTCTTGTTTCTGAACCAATGCCACGCCTTTCTGAAAATAATCATTGGCGCTGGAATTCTGAGCTAAAATTTGGGATGCCAATAGTGTCCGTGTAGGTTTTGCTGCCTTTACAGATGGCAAGTTAGTAGCAGCAATAGCTTCAGAAGTTATTAGCGTTACTGCTACAGCAACAATAGTCAAAATCTCCCTAGTTTTGAATTTTTTTAACATTTTCCCAAAAAATGTAGTGGTAGATATCTATCTGAAATGAATACTCATCTTCCAGGGTGGGCGCTACTATCATTTCATTTGATTAGGATAAAAATCGTTAATTCAGCACCCACCAAAGCTGTTGTTACTATCGCTAGTGACTAACAACTAACAACTAACAACTAACAACTAAACAACTAACTATTATCTGTAACACTAGCACGCGCTTCCTGAGTAATAGCCAAATTCTTTTGAGTTCTCGCCCATTCCTCCGGGAATTCTGTTAAATTATAGACTTCCAAGGCATTTTCGTAACAGGCAAGAGCACGCTCCAAATTTTCCTGACGATCGAAATAAACGCGATCGCCATAAGCAGCGGCCAAATTATTTTGAGTCCCGGCCCAAACATCTGGGAAATTATCGCGGCTAAAAATTGTAGAGATTGCTTCATAACCTGCGATCGCAATCTCTAAATTGTTACCTCTATCCCCTCCGGGAAATTGCTGCATTAAATTGCTGAAATTGCCAATCACGCCAGCCAAAGCTAAACTCTCCTCTGCATCTACTTCTGGTAGAGTAGCCATTGCCCAAGATTGTAACATTTCAGCTAAAACTGGATCGAGTTTATTTTGATTTGCTTCCAAAATCGGATATACGATCTCCGGGTCGGGATTTTCTGAGATTGTCTGCAATATCTCACCCAAAAAATTAAAATACTCACTAGGTATTCCTTCTGGTAAGGACAAGTCCAAAGCTTCTGCTAATTGAACAGCAATTTCTTGCAAAAAGGAAGCGGCTTCCTCATTACCATCCTCTGCTATCCTTACTGCTGCCATTTCCATTGTTTGCACCAGGCCAATATCTAATAAGTCAGGATAGGAATTCAGAGTTTCTGCTTCTTGACCCGTCTCGCAACTCAGCAGGTCATGAATGACTTTTAGATATGCTTCAATGCGTTCTTCATTAATTTGAGGGTTGTTACTGGTCATTGTTAGTTGTTAGTTGTTAGTTGTTCGTGGTTAGTCGTTAATTGTTAATTCTTGGCTGTTGTTTTTAAGTATTGAGGCGGGAGGATTTAAGGGATTTCTCACTTAAGAATCGAGATATTGGCGAACCCGCCCCCGATCGGAATTATGCCTAACTAACCAGGCTTAATATTATTTGTTCCTTATGCTCGCAACTATCAACTAACAACCAACAACTAACAACTAACAACTATCAATTCAAAGATTCCAAAAACGCTTGTACTTTACCATTTGGTCTTAAGACCAAGCGAATTCTAGGAGTTTTTCCGTCTTGGATAGCAGAGACAAAAGGCTCCCCCACTAAGGGCATATTTGTGCGGTCTATGTAATCCCCAGCCGCTTGCCCGCGAGGAATAATGCGTTGAATCGACCCATTGGGATCTAGTTGCAAACTGTATTCTAAAGTTTCCTTCAAACCTTCAGGGGGAGTCCAATTCTGCTCGAAATAAGTTCTAGCCTCTGTAACTTGGGGAATTGTATCAAAAAGAGTGCGGTTGCTGTTAGGTGCAGCAGCCTGGGTATTTTCCTGTGGATTTACTGGCGATGGAGCATCTGCTAGGGGAGGCAGTTCGGTGTCCCCTGGAACTGCGGAGGGGATTCTGCTAAGAGTAGATGGGTTTGGCAAAGTCGGCAACTCGGAAGCTGACGGTGGCCCATTTGACTCTGGAACAGGTATGGGATTTTGAGCAATAGGAGCTTGTTTGGGAGCTCTAGCAATGGGGGCTTCTTGGGTAACGGGTGCTTGGCGATCGCTTAAATCTCCCGGAATAGTAACAATACGTTCTGGGGGACTCGAAGGTTCAGGGACAGGCGGTTGGGGAAATAGCGGTGGCGGTGGCTGCACTGGGTTAGGTTGTGCGGGAGTAGGGGGAGTGGGAGTCGCGGCTTGTGGCGATGCGGGGCTAGGTAGTATAGTCCCCGGCGGTGGCAATGGTGGTAATGGCGACTTGGCGAAAGCAGGGGGGGGAGGTACAGTCTGAATGGGACTTGGAGAGATCGGGCTGGCGATCGCGCTAGGCGTTGAACTAGGTACCTTCATCGCAGTTTGCTCGTTGCGGTCAGAGCGATCGAGCAGTTTAATCGCACCGGTTGTCAATCCTACAGTTAAAAGTACCACTGCTGCACTGCGGAGCCAGGGTGTAGAAGCTTTACTTTCGCCTGAACGCTTGAAGTTAGGCAAAGCTAGCAATTCTGTGGCATATTCATCAAGAGCTGTGGCGATGTCAAATAGCTGCAAAGCGCTCAGTTCGATCGCGATTCTCGATGTATCATCCGCTAGCTGCCCTAAAAATAGCTCGTGAGCCAGTAAGCCCCGCGCTTGCAGGCGTGGGTGAGCAGTAAGGAGAGGAGAAGTATTCGGGGAGTAGGGTGTTTTTGCATCCACCGTACTCGCTTCCTTTTCAAAAGGGTTGCGGTCTTCGTTCAAAATTACAGTAGGCGCTGTTGAGAGTTCCGAGCCTATTTCCGCAATTGTGTCTGTACTTCCCGACTTTAATCTGAGAGCGCCAGTCGGGGGTTGGCTGAGAAAGTCTTGCACATAAGTGCTTACCACTTCGTGTAGGGCTTCAAGTTGGGCGCGATCGCCTTTAAGCGTAACGTGCCTTTCTTCTGGTAAGCGCGGATCGTCGAGCCGCAGCTCGAAACGAAGAGATTTTAACACTGGTTTACCCGCCCAACGAGAGAGGGGCGAAACTTTAGCCGTGATTTCTAGGGTGCAAGTGGGGGGCGTGTACCGTCGCAGAACCATAGGGGTAATTAAAAAATTAAAAATTAAAAATTAAAAATTTCAGGAACAAACTGATGGCATTTTTAATTTTTGGAACGGTCTAAAAGGGCTAACCAGAGGCGACGATGACCGTCTGGGCTGCTGTAGAAGAGCAAATCAATTAGGAGTTTGAAGGCTAACTGAGTCAGGTTGTCTGAGGTTAAGTCTTCTGCATCTTCCATGCGATCGGAGTAAGTATTGCTGAAGGTATCCAGATAATCTCCTAGCAGGGCAACTGTATGGGGTTCGCGGTTTTGCTCAGTGAGTTGTTCGAGCAAGGCGACGGCCCGACGGATCAAGGCCTGGTGTTGCTTAGCCAGATGACAGACGATTAAAACTAGCGATCGCGCTTCTTCCACATCTAGTTTTTTGCGCCCTCCCTGACTTTTCCGCAAGGGATTTGACTGTCTGAGCCGCCACAGGCTTACCCTATCTGCCACTAACGACTCTAGATTTAGTTCCGCCGCTACTCGGAGCATGGCATCAGAGCCAATCCCAGCCAAAGCTTCGAGCGCTAGCAGCACTAAATCCAGTTGGGCTTTAATGTTGTCTAGCTGCGTCGGTTCCGGTGCTTTCTGGGTCAGTTCCTCCCACTTGGGAGAAACTTTGCCTGCGACGTTTGTAGGATTTGGGAACTTCACGATAGAGGGCATAGCTTCAGCTTATTGAATAAGACAGAGTTTGGCAAAGCCGTTACGAAAAATGAGACAGAGGAGCTGGGGAGCGGGGAGTCTGGGGGCGGGGTAAAG
>NZ_CACA01000365.1:0-23710 GCF_000180455.1 Kamptonema sp. PCC 6506 | reverse complement strand
AACCGACGAAAGCGGTTGCTATACTTATCGCTCTTTTCTCACTCTTCCCACATCTCCCAAATTCAACTTAGCCCGCAATTCATCCTTAATCCTATTCAGGATAGAACCCTCATCCAAAGAAGCCAAAATTCTACTAACAACAGCTTTGGGCCCATCATCTCCCCAAGATGCACCATTAGCCAAATAAGCTTTAGTTACCTGTCCAATGCCATAGGAAGAAACGCCAGCAACCCCAGCTTGAGTGACGGCTACAGATAAATAAGGCGCTAAAGATAATCCACCCGTTGCAGGTGCAGCCATTCCTAACAAACCTTTGAGAGAACTCAAACCAAAATTAGCCACCAATTCGCTCGCAGTAATTCCGCCCATACTAATCGCCATTTTTTGCAACAATTCTACTGCTCCCGCTTCTGTCATCCCAATTCCGTAAAGCTTAGACAGTGTTAATACCATTGCTACATCAATTACAGCACCGCTGAGAATGTCGAGAACAGTAATCGGATTAAGCGCGATTGCTACCGCCTTAGTCATCACCCCATTCCAAATAATTTTATTAGCACTATCTTCGCGAATCTCCATTTTTCGCTTCACTAACTGCTCGTTCACATCACCCGCATAGAGCATCGTATTTAGCGCCACTAAAGATTTACCTTCGCGGTCTAAAATCTCCAGAATTTTAAGTTTTAAATCATCTATTTGCGGGGTTCCGCGAGTCATTTTGACATTCATACTGCCATCAGCACGCCGCACAGCATTAGGAATCAAAGGCGAAGCCGCCGCCATCACGATTTCATCGGGCGACAGTAACTCCCGCACCCGTTCGTCCCGTATTTTGTGATAGATGGCAATGCGATCGGCATCAGGATATTGATCGATTTTATTGAATACTAAAAGCATCGGTTTGCCAGCTTCGCGCAACTGAGAAAGCGCCTCGTATTCTACTTTAGTGATATCGCCCGCAACCACAAATAGAATTAAATCAGCCTGTTTCGCGACCTGACGCGCCAAAGCTTCGCGAGTCTCGCCATCTACTTCATCAATCCCCGGAGTATCGATTAATTCAACCTGGGATAAGCGATAGATAATGGGAGCGTTAGAAAGCACTGGAAATTGTCCCTGAGTTTCTAATTTACCGTACTCCCCATCTCTCCTACTCCCCATCTCCTCTTGACCTATATCCCACTCACCAATCGTCATGCTGCGGGTAACACCGTGAGTCGGGCCAGTTTCAAAGATATTTTGGCCCAATAGAGCATTCAAAACTGAAGATTTACCACGCCCTACCATGCCAAATACTGCTATTTGCACGCAAGTTCGTTCTAACTTGTCAAGCATTTTTTGTAGCCCCCCAATTGCGGGTTCGAGTCCGCTACGTTCTTGGGGTGTCAAGTCCATATTTTCTACTATGTCTCGCAGAGCTTCTCTTGCGTGCCGCAAGTTCAGTTCGGACTGAATATCTGCAAAGTTTAAAATGGTGTTATCCAGTTCTTTATCGATTTCCATTAATATATCTAGGGGCTAGGGGCTAGGGGCTAGGGACTAGGGAAAGAAGGGAAAGAAGGGAATAAATTTAGCTTTCAGTAATTTAGAATGTCCTAACCACTTTGGCGGTTGCTATAAATAGGTTCTTAACAATTAACAATTAACAGTTAACAATTAACAGTTAACAGTTAACAATTAACAATTTAAAAGCGGACTTTGCCTTAACCGCAAAGACCGCCTTTACTAATTTATAACTGCGGAAATTAAATGGGCGGATGCCACACTTTGCAGTTAATACGATCGGAACATGACGGCTCCCGCAATGTAAGTCAGGGAATAATCCCCTTAGCGGAAACGTCTGTCGCGTCGTCGCGCAATTGCTTTGCGCTTGCGCTTTTCCAGCGGAGTTTCAAAGTGTCGGCGCTTTTTGACATCCGCCAAAATCCCTGCACTAGAGACTTGACGCTTGAATCGGCGCAAGGCTGATTCAATTCTTTCATTCTCGCCGAGTAGCACTTGAGTCATTCTTCCTACTTCCTTGTAATTCCCAATTAAAGATTATGCAATTACTAGGCTATCGAATTTTGACACTTCTACCCCTACAGGGTATGGAATTTTTTAGAGATTTGGCTCTAAATATCCCTATTACTAGATTACTGGGGTTCTTGGTCGCGATTCTTTGGCCTTAAAAAGATGAGCTGCTATCTTAGTATTACAACAGCAACAACAAGCGTTTAGGGTCGATCTCTCCTTGGTTGCGCGGAATCTCCCTATATCTTTTAAAATGGTTAGGAATTTGCTTCCCAAACTTAAGTTTGTGTATCCATCCCACAACTCTAGATTACACGATACTAAGGATGTTTTCAAGATTTACTACCAACTTTATCCCCTAGCTATTTTGACCGCAGCTCTTATGCAGAGTGCCGAGCTCGATATTCGTGGGGGACAGTGGGCTTAGGTGGCAGTAAAAATTTGGGGCATTATTTTACGTTTTGCCGTTTTGCCTTAATTTTAAATTTTAAATCCTAATGTTTCTAAATTAATAGCGTCCTCCCCCTGCTCTAGAAGATTTGCCGCCGTTACCGCTGCGATTGCCGCCACCTCTATCTCCTCCTTCTTCGCGGGGTTTGGCTTTGTTCACTTTCAGCTCGCGTCCCATCCATTCTGCTCCGTCGAGAGCTGTAATAGCTGCTTCTTCTTCTGCATCGGTTGCCATTTCTACAAAACCAAACCCTCGCGGACGACCAGTTTCACGGTCTGTAGGCAAGTGTACGCGCTTGACAGTTCCGTATTCGGCAAAGACGGTAATGATGTCTTCTTGGGTAACTTGGTAGGAAAGATTACCTACATAGAGCGACATATAATTCCTCCCGACATTAAATTATGTAAAGATTCAGTGTTGGAGAAATGCCTGTTGATACAGAAAAGGGGGCTTTTTTTGAGAATTCTGTAGCAGTAAACAAAGCCTACAACTGAATTTGATTCATAACTGATACTTTAACATAAAATTGCCGATCGCTCGTGGGTTTTATCCCCTACTTGACCCCTCATTATTCCTAGCGGAGGTAAGAGAGGTCAACTGAGCCAAAGTTGGTACTCAGAGCTAAGTTTAGATTTTCTAGACCTTTGACTAACCAGAGAACTCCTTCTCGTGCTGTGGATTCGTAGTGATTGAATAGAATTGCAAACCGCTTTTCTAGATAGGGTTTGACTTGACGGCAAATCAGCACAATTTTGAGCAGGAGGCCGGTTGTTTGGGTTGCACCCACGTTAGAAATTAGGTCTATAAATACAAAGTGATTGGGCCGCTGAGGACTTTCCACTACTAGAAAGTTCAACATTTGGCTGCAAGTTCTGATCATTAAGAAGTCAGTGAATTTTTGGGAGTCGCATTGGGGAAAGGTGTTTCTTAGTTGCTTATAGAGTTTTTCGTTAAATTGCTGCTTGCCATAGGTTGAGTCATTGGTGGTGGTAATCAGGTATTCGTATAAGTCATCTTTAAAACTGCGATAAGATTGGTTGTAATTGGTATTGCTGAGAAAGCGGTGGGCAAAATTCCGATAGCTGTCGGCTCCTTCGACTTTGCCAATAAATTGTTTGAGGGCAAAAAAGAGTTCGCCATCGTTCAAAAGAGTGGGGTTTTTTATCGGTTGTATAATTCTCCCGAAAGATACTGAAGTTTCTCTCCGAGCTATTTGGGATTTTCTCACTGCGTGAGCTACATATTGGGAGAGATCGATTTCAAATTTACGCTGATTTTCAGTTTGAATTTTTTTGATGGTTTTCTGGTGTTCGTAGGGGCTTCCTTCACTGAGCAGACAGTGTTTATATAAGTATGGATATCGAGGAATTAATGTTCCTAAAGGCTTGGTTTGGGCTGTGTTGCTGTTGCTGCTGCTGTTTGCTTCTCGGCTTTGGCTCATCACTTTTGCCAAGCGTTGTAGGGTGACGTACTGTTCAGTTTGAGTGAATTGTTTGACTAATTCAGGTAGCCCTATTTTGGTGCGGTTGCGTAAATACTTTGCGGCTGGGTTATAAGGGATACATTCAAATAGACCGATTAATTCGGGGATGGCTGTATGCTTGGCAGGATATGTCTGCCAGCGATTAATCAGGATATGACAGCAACGGTTGAGGATAAATTTAAATTCCTCTCCAGAATTTTTAGAGGCGATCAGCTTTTCAAGAGCCGCCGCTATTTCGGGATCGGGATATCCCGTACCTTCAATAAATAAACTACGAAAGCGCTCTATGAGCTCCGGTGGTTGCTCTAGCTGCACTTGGTCTAGCCAGTGGTTGTAGAGTAGCTGCTCTTCTGGATGGCTTTCTCGGTTGTAACCCTCTTTTAAAGTATTGTTCACTTGAAGTCACCTTCCCTCGCTTAGCTAGAATTTTTTAGCGCTATCTGCTTTGGGATTGCTGGGCGCTCGATCTTAGGTTAAGTTAATTATTATTTTTTCAACTTTCAACTAAGTCCTAAATTAAAGATTACACGAAGTGCTTGCTACTTTCAAGTAGTAGGCTTAAAAATTACTCTAAAATTTGTAAAGTTTGGATAAACCTTGCGTAAATCTTCGCTTTAGGTGACGGGATGAGGGGGTCAAGACCTTAGAGGGGATGCTACAGCCTTTTTGAGACCTAAAATTAGGGTTTTCAATCGCGATCGCAGCTACTACCCGATTGAGTTTTTTGAAGATGCTAAGTACATACACGGATAGAGAATAAATAAATGAGTCAGTGCAATCCCTACACTGAGGAATCAGAGGTACGACGATCGGCGGATTATCAAAAGTAGGACTTAGGACTTTTATAAGTTAGGGAAAATTCTTCCTTTGGACGATCTAAATGATTAGTGTTGCCTAAATCTTTTCATTCTCAACTAATAATTTATAACTTGTGGCTTCTATTGTCTTAGAATAGTTAAGCTAAATAATTTTGAAGTGTGAGTGTTGGTAGTATGGTTTGTTGCGTAACCCCCGCCCAATTAGCTGAAATTTTGGCTGTTGCACCGCCTGTACAGTCAGATCGTGCGATCGCAACGGGGATCGCGACAGATACACGGAATCTCAAAGGCGGTGAAGTGTTCGTAGCTTTGCGGGGAGAAAATTTTGACGGCCACAAATTTGTGGCTAAGGCGTTGGAATTGGGTGCGATCGCGGCTGTTGTCGATCGCAGTTGGGAAAGCGAGGGTTTAGATCTGCCACTATTACGAGTTGAGGATACTTTAAAAGCTTATCAGGCGATCGCTCGTTGGTGGCGCGACCAATTTAATATTCCAGTAATTGCCGTCACTGGTTCTGTGGGCAAAACTACTACAAAAGAATTAATTGCAGCGGTTTTGACAACCAAGGGAAATGTCCTCAAAACTCAATTAAATTATAACAATGAAATCGGAGTACCAAAAACTCTATTAGAACTGTCAGAGTCCCATCACTATGCTGTCATTGAAATGGGAATGCGTGCCTCTGGAGAAATTGCATTTTTAACTCAAATTGCGCGACCAACGATTGCAGTAATTACGAATGTGGGTACAGCCCATATTGGGCGGCTGGGTTCCAGAGAGGCGATCGCACAAGCCAAATGCGAGTTATTGGCTGAAATGCCCAATGATAGCATCGCGATTCTAAACAGTGACAACGCTCTATTAATGGCAACTGCTGCCAAAGTTTGGCAAGGAGAAACTCTGGCTTACGGCTTAGAAAAGGGCAATTTATGCCCTGAATTGATTGACGATCGAACAATATCTATTGATAGTATTAACTTACCTTTACCCTTGCCAGGTCGTCATAATGCGGTAAATTATTTAGCAGCTTTAGCAGTGGCAAAGGTTCTAGGTGTAAGTTGGGAACCTTTAAAAGGCGGTTTGTCAGTGGACTTACCGTCAGGAAGGGCGAAACGCTACGAGTTAGCTAATGATATTGTCATTCTAGATGAGACTTACAATGCAGGTTTAGAATCGATGATTGCGGCTTTGAAGTTATTAGCAGATACTCCCGGAAAGCGGCATATAGCAGTGTTAGGTACGATGAAGGAGTTGGGAGAGCGATCGCTTGAGTTTCACAGACAAGTAGGCGAGAAGGCACGGGAATTAAATCTGGATGCTTTATTTATCTTGGCAGATTTTGAAGAAGCTTCAGCAATTGCAACTGGTGCGGCTGGTTTGCCTTTTGTGGAACTAGGAGATATCACCCAAGTTGATGCACGGGAGATGATGGCGAAGCGTTTGCAAGAGTTTGTAAAAGCTGGCGATCGCATTTTATTTAAAGCTTCTCATTCGGTAGAATTAAATCGAGTTGTACAGCTTTTAGTTGTTGATTAGAAGGGAGCGGATGATGGGGAAGATGGGGAAGATGGGAAGATAGTTGAGATGGGGAAGATGGGTAGGATTAGCTATTAGCTATTACCAATCATGAACACGGATTTTACCGATTACACGGATTACACGGATTTTAGAGGAATGATTATTTAGTCGGTGAAATCAGAGGAATCTGTAAAATCTGTGTATCCCAATTACCAATTACCAATTACCAATTACCAATTACCAATTACCAATTACCAAAGGTGTGTTATGCTAAATCCAACTGAAATTAAGATGAAACAAATGAGAGCTATTGAAGTAACAGGAACAATTGATGAAAAAGGTCAAGTGTCTCTCGACCAACCCATAGAGGGAGAAACCCCCAGTCGAGTGCGAATTATTGTACTATTCTCAGAAGCTACAGAAGAACTCGAAAATGATCCTGACGATACTCCTATAGAAGAAATCAAAGCTAGTCTCAGGACAGCCTTGCAGGAAGCTAAAGAAGGACGCACCAGACCTCTTTCTGAAATGTGGGATGGAATCGATGACGAATGAATCCGATCCAATTTCTATCCGGTTTTCCGATGAATTTGAAAAAGGTTTATATGCTTTGTCAAAGAGATATCGCAATATCCGTGCTGATATTCAGCCAATTATCGAGCAAATACAAGTGGGAGATTTTGTCGGAAACCGCATTTCCGGCATGGGTGAAGATTATGTCATCTTGAAGGCAAGAGTCAAAAATACCAACATCCAAAAAGGGAAAAGTTCCGGCTATCGACTGATTTATCAAGTTAAGTCAGCAACCAGAGTCATTTTATTAACTATTTACTCAAAATCTGACCGAGAAGACATTAAAAACAACGAAATTATAGGCATTTTGTCAGAATTTTATGAAAGCGATCGATAGCAAGCACAGGACTTAGGCATCACTCACCTTAATAGCCTATCTAGGGGTTCATGTATCCCCTGAGAAGTAGAAGTTGACAAAAAAATCAAAGTATGATATAAAACTTTAAAGAGTCTGAAGGGAAAATCAGTGTTTCACTAGCCGCCAAGCCATAAACACAGCAGGCAAAACCAGCCGATATCGAGAACATTCTTGAATATAGATATTAGCCCCCCCCGACAGACTAAAATAACTGCTACCATACCATTTGTCATGGTAGTAACTCTGCCCTCTCTGCACCACCGCCCTCTACTGTAAGTTAGAAAGCAAATGGCTATAAAAATTGGTGATAACCCCGAAAAGCAAAAAGCCCTGAACCTAGTGCTCAATCAAATCGAGCGCAGCTTTGGCAAAGGAGCGATCGTCCGCCTGGGAGATGCTACCCGGATGAGGGTAGAGACTATTCCCAGTGGGGCCTTGACACTAGACATCGCCTTGGGCGGCGGATTGCCTAAAGGTCGAGTCATTGAAATCTATGGCCCAGAAAGTTCAGGTAAAACCACGCTAGCGCTACACGCGATCGCAGAAGTGCAAAAATCAGGAGGTATCGCCGCCTTCGTTGATGCCGAACACGCCCTCGACCCCAGTTACGCCTCAGTCCTCGGCGTTGATATTGTCAATCTCCTAGTTTCCCAACCCGACACTGGGGAGATGGCCCTGGAAATTGTCGATCAACTCGTCCGTTCCGTCGCCGTTGATATAGTTGTCGTTGACTCCGTAGCCGCCCTCGTACCTCGCGCTGAAATCGAAGGCGACATGGGCGACTCTCACATGGGTTTGCAAGCTCGGCTAATGAGCCAAGCGCTCCGCAAAATCACTGGTAATATTGGTAAATCTGGCTGTACTGTCATTTTCCTCAACCAGTTACGGCAGAAAATCGGTGTCACCTACGGCAACCCAGAAACCACAACGGGCGGTAACGCTCTCAAATTCTATGCCAGCGTGCGACTTGATATCCGTCGCATTCAAAGCCTCAAGAAAGGCACAGAAGAGTATGGCAACCGCGTTAAAGTCAAAGTCGCCAAAAATAAAGTTGCTCCTCCCTTCCGTATTGCTGAATTTGACATCGTATTTGGCAAAGGTATTTCGACTACAGGCTGTCTAGTTGACTTGGCAGAAGAAACTGGAATCATTACCAAAAAAGGTTCTTGGTACAGTTACAATGGCGACAACATCGGTCAAGGTCGGGAAACGACGATTAAATATACTGACGAAAATCCTGAGTTTAAAACTCAAATTGAGCAGTTAGTGCGCCAAAAACTAGCCAGCGGAGCCGTTGTTTCGGCTAACTCCGTTGCTCCTATTGATGCAGAAGATAGTGAAGAGGCAGAAGATGTAGAAGAAGTTTAAATTGTAGCTGGGCGGATATTGGGCGTTGACACAAGATAACAAGATAAATTGTGTCAACGCCCACCCTAGCTATACCGATCGCAGGATAATCTAAGTCGTCGCCAAAGACACAGGGGCATCCCGCAGAAAATTAAGTAATTCCCGATTTACAGTTTGGGGTGCTTCCTGTTGAATCCAGTGCCCGCAGTGGGGAACTAATTTTAGCTGAAAGGGAGCCGCAATCAACCGGTCTAATCCTTCCGTGAGCTTTTTACTCAAAAAAGCGTCATCTTCGCCCCACAGTACCAAAGTTGGCGCAGTTACTAGCTCAGGCTTCTGACCCCAATTCCAGGCCAAATGATTAAATAATTGCCGATAATAATTGAGGGCAGCCCCCAAAACTCCAGGCTTTTCTAAAGCGGCCTGATAAATCTTAGTTTCTTCAGCGCTAAAAGCACCTTTACGAATTGCTTGACCTTGCAGGGCAGCTTTGACAAAATCTTTTAAGTTTTGCTGGATGATCCACTCTGGGATACCGGGAACCTGGAAAGCAAAAACATACCAACTACGGCGGAATTGATCTAGGTTGCTGGCAATTTCTTGGACAAAACGCTGAGGGTGTGGCGCGTTTAAAATTGCTAAGCGATTGAGATAGTGGGGAAACTTTTGAGCTAAGTGCCAGGCGATCGTTCCTCCCCAATCGTGACCGACTACGTGAGCTCTTACATACCCCAAACGGTCAATTAAACCCCGAATATCAGCGCACAGAGTATCTAAATCATAGCCGCTCTCAGGTTTGTCAGAATCGTTGTAGCCCCGTAAATCTGGTACTACAACTTTGAAATGACGGGCTAAGGCCGGAATTTGATAGCGCCAAGAATACCAGAACTCTGGAAACCCGTGAAGGAGTAAAACTAGCTCCCCCTGGCCTTGGGTAACGCAGTGCAAGCGGATGTTATTCGTTTCAACAAAAAAATGTTCCCAATTAGACTGTAAAAGCGTCATAGCCTGCAAGTTAATCCAATACTAGGCAGCCCAGACACTCACAGCGATCGCAGCAGGCTGGGCTACCCAATGTTTAATGTCTTTATCGTCCATCTCTAGACTAACATTTTGGGCTTCCAATCCTACTGCGATCGGGAATGCTACTCCTGTGCAAAACTTCCAACCCCTTGACCTCCCACTGGCTAAACTCGCTGGGCCGCCTTTGGGACAGCTTCTGAGGGTTGGATTTGGTACTTCACCAGGTTTGCTAGTTCCTGTAGCTGGCTGATGGCTTCAGCACCCTCCAGCTTCATTAATTCGCGGTCATCCCGCATCTCTGTCCAAGTAATCCCATAATCCGATACTAAAAACCGAATTAGGTGATTGTCCGCCAAGCTGACCATAAACGAGGCGCTGTTCATTTGACCCCCACAAGTGTAGCAGGATGCCAAATACCCTCGCTTCTCCAGCACGATCGCCAAGGCTTGAAGGTTCATCACCAAGTCTTGAACGAATTTGCGGTGTTGCTCTGCAAGTCTCAGAAACACAGTTGTCCTCCTATCACCACACCTTAATTTTAATACCCAATTTTATTTTTTCTTAAGAATTGGGTTTAGGTGTATGCTTACTATAACTTCACTATGCTGAATAAATCATCTGGGTAATAACTCCTTCAGCTTGGTTGTCTTAGGTTAACTGACTAACAATCTCAGCAAAGTATCAACAGCAACATTTACTGAATCCCTTTAGCTTCAGGGACTAAAGAGACAAATATCTTGTTCCTGAGCGAGGTTGACAGGGCCGGGGAAATCCTAGAGATACAAATATCTAATAGCGGCTATAAATCTCTTTGAACTGTCGCAGAGTAAGCCAGAAGGAGGAGAGAGAGAGGTTTGTCAGTTGACTTCCCACCAGCCGAAAGATGGGCCCACTAATCGCACTGCCAGCCACCAGGCAATCAACAGGCCAATGCCGAGCCAGGTTCCTCTAGTCGTCCACTTGATAAAACTTTCACTTTGGCTTTTTGTGATTGGTAGCCAGGAAAGAATTGGTTGTTCTTTGCCGTATTCGTCTTTGAGAGCTTCTTTACGACGTTTGGATTCGCCCATAATCTTTGTAGGGTAATTTTAGATTTCAACTGAAATTACATTATATGGGAAGGGGGAAAAGAGAAATTAATTAGCCCTCATAAGCGTTACCACAGCTTGAGCTAATTGGTTTGGCTCAAGGGGTTTTGTAATATGCCGTTGAAATCCAACGGTTAAAGCACGCTGTTGGTCTACCTCTCCAGCATAGGCAGTCAGCGCGATCGCGGGAATCTGCCCACCTTTTTCAGGAGATAGAGTTCGCACCAGTTGCAGGAGTGTGTACCCATCAATTTCTGGCATACCGATATCACTGATTAAAATATCGGGTTGAAAGGATTCCAAAGCCGTAAAAACTTCCGCAGCAGATGAAACGCTCATCACCTGCGATCCGTATTCTCTGAGGATTACCGTCAGTAACTCACGGGCATCCAGGTCATCGTCAACAGTCAAGACTCGAATTCCAGTCAAGTCAGGTTCTTGCTCGAATAATTTGTTGGTCTGATTCGATTCTGGTGCAAGATTTAACAATGGCAATCTGACAGTAAACGTAGCTCCCAATCCTTCACCCGGACTATCGGCAGAGATAGTTCCTCCATGGGCCTCAACCAAATTTCGGACGATCGCTAATCCCAACCCCAATCCCCCATACTTGCGAGTAATTGAAACATCTTCCTGGCGAAACGACTCAAAAATATATGGGAGAAAAGCAGGGTTAATGCCTTTGCCCGTGTCGCTCACAATAATATGGGCGCTATCTTTAACTCGCTCTATTCGGATGTCTACCCGTCCTCCGTTGGGGGTAAATTTGATGGCGTTAGACAGTAAGTTCCAAACTATTTGCTGAAGGCGGGTAGAATCCCCAGCAACTTGCCCAATATTTGGCAGTACCGGATGTAACAGAATTGATTTGGAAACTGCTGCTGTTCTGACTGTATCGATCGCAGATTCAATGACAAATACCAGATTGACTGGAGTAGTATCTATACTGAGTTTACCGCGCAGAATTTTAGCAACATCCAGCAAGTCATCAATCAGTTGGCACTGTAATTTAGCATTGCGTTCAATAGTAGCTAAGGCTTCAGCAGTTTTGATTTCATTGAATTTGCGAGTTTGTAGCAGTTTTGTCCAGCCCAGAATGGGATTGAGGGGCGATCGCAGCTCGTGAGACAAAATTGCTAAAAACTCATCTTTGATGCGGTTAGCGCGTTCTGCGGCTTCCCGTGCGGTTTGCTCTAACTGCAATAGGCGATCGCGCTCTACTTCTAATTGTTTTTGCGCTTCGATATCAGTGGCAGTACCAAACCATTTAACAATTTGACCTTGCTCATTCTTTTGCCCAATTGCTTGGTGTAGGTGCCAGCGATACACGCCATCTGCTCGCCGCATCCGACCTTCAGCTTGATAGGAACTGCCCTGTTGTACCGCCTCCGTCCAAGCTTGAAACAAAGCGGGTAAATCTTCCGAATGGACAACCTGTTCCCATCCATTTATGTGAACTTGTTCCAGCGTTAACCCCGTGAAGTTAGACCAGCGTTGATTAACATCCAGTAACGCTCCTTCGGCGTTAGCTGTCCAGACCAATTGTGGAATTAATTCTGCCAAACACCGATAGCGTTCCTCGCTTTGGCGTAATGCTGCCTCCACCTGTTTGCGATCGCTAATATCTTTGAACAGGATGGCAACTCTACGGCTTTCTGGCTTCCCAACCCGGAAGGCGGAAACCTCAAACCATCGGTTCATTGCTTGGGAGCCATTTTCAAAGCGGGCAGGTTTCCCTGTGAGTGCGATGTCGCCGTAAATCTCAAACCAATGATTTTCCAGATTCGGAACGATCTGACGCACCGTTTTACCCTGCGCTTGTTTGAGTCCCGTTTGTTGCTCAAATACCGGATTAATTTCTAGCAAGTGGTAATCAATGGGCCTGTCGCGTTCGTCAAACAGCATTTCGATGACGCAAAAGCCTTCATTCATCGACTCAAATAAGGTACGATAGCGCTCTTCGCTTTCCCGTAAGAGGAGTTCTGTCTGTATTCGCTCAGTAATCTCTTCGCATACTGTGCTGATGCCAATGATGCGATCGTTATGCTTGAGGGGCAAAAAGTGTTCTAACCAGATGCGGGGCACACCGGGCCGCGCTGGAGTTTCCCCCCGGATTTCCACATTGAGCAGGGGTTCTCCGGTTTCTAGAATAGGACGCAGGATTCCCTCAGCAGCATCAGCAAGATCCGGCAGCAACTCACGAATTGTGCAACCAAGATGAGCTTCAACGGAATAACCATTAATCTCCGCTAGTCGCTGATTAATTCGGACAAACCGCAGATCGGTATCTAAGATAGCTAAACCAATGGGAGCGTTTTGATAAATGGCTTCAATTTCAGCTAATTGCTGTTGCAGTTGTGTCCGTCCTTCCTGAAGTTCTACTTCGGTTTGTTTGCGATCGGTGATATCTCGCCAAGTGGCAACAAAGCCATCGCCTAGTTTGGCAATGCGGATATCAAACGCTCGAACTAAGCGTTGTTGTCCGTATTCATCCTCATAAACCAGGCTGTCTTTGACGAGCGACTGCCCCGTTTCTACCACCTGACAATACTCATCAAACAAGCCACTCTCGCGATGGTTGGGCAGTAACTCACACAACCCGCGCCCAATCTGTTCCTCACCAGTCATTTGATTATTTAGAAAGGCAGCATTATTGACATATTCAATCCGAAAATCGACAATCTGACCCTGCTCGTTCCGCATAGCACTGTAGATTCCAAAGCAGTCCAGCATATTGTCAACCGACGTGCGGAAGCGTTCTTCACTTTCTCGCAGAGCTTGTTCAGAATGTTTGCGATCGGTGATATCTTCGGCAATGCCTGTAAACCGATAAATTTCTCCTGTCTCATCGTGCAGCGGAAAGCAGCGATCGCGAACCCAGCGAATATTGCCATCTGCTAAGACAATGCGGTATTCTTCATCAAATTTTCCTGCGGCTGCTTTTTCTTGAAATGCTCTGTTAACCTCTTCACGATCTTCTGGATAAATACGATCGACCCATACCTGTTGATCTTTATATAATTCTTGTGGATTCAATCCCCACAGGTGTTGATAGGCAGGACTAACATAAGAAACTTGGTTTTCGGGTATCTCTTTGATCCAGAACACCGCATTAATATTCTCGGCCAACTGACGGAAGCGATCCTCACTGGCATACAAAGCTGCGGCCGATCGTTTGCGCTCTGTGATATCGAGATCGATGCCAGTCATCTCCATCGGCTGCCCATTTTGGTCATAAAGCACCTTGCCCTGGCTCATTGTCCACCGCATAGTGCCGTTGGGGTAGACTATCCGAAATTCAATATCATAGTTTTCCCCAGTCGAGATCGCCCGATCTACTGCTCCTACCACGCGATCGCGATCGTCGGGATGCAGCCGAGCCACAAACATCTCGAAGGAGCCGTCAAACTCTCCTGGTTCCAGTCCAAATAAGGCTTCGAGATTATCTGACCAGGTAATTTTTCCCGTCTGGAGATTCCAGTTCCACGTTCCCATGCGAGAGGCTTTCAGTGCCAGTTGTAGGCGTTCTTCGCTCTCCCGTAGTGCTGCTTCTACCTGCTGGCGTTCCGCTAATTCATGCTTTGCTTGCTGATAAAGTTCTGCCTGCCGTAGGGCGATACCCACCTGGATTGTCAATTCTTTAAGCAATTCAATCTCTAAAGGCTGCCACGATCGCGGGGCGAGACAGTGATGAGCAATCAGCAATCCCCAAAACTGCTCGTCGTGCAGGATCGGCACAACCAGATTAGCCTTGACTTGAAACTGAGCCAATAATTCAAAGTGGCAGGGTTCAATACTGCCATCCTGAATATCAGATATTGCTGTTACATCACCTTGACGATAGCGTTTGACATGATTTTTGACAAAAGCAGAATCGTAGTTTATAGGTTCCGTTTGATTTTGTCTAACGTAGTTTTCAGCAAGGCAGGGATCGTAAATAGTGGAGGAGAGTAGCGATCGCCATTGTTCCCTCACCGATTCTGCAATTACCTTCCCGTTGCCATCTGGTTCCAATCGCAAAACTAGGACGCGATCGGCGTGCAGAAATTCTCGCACTTCTGTCACCGTTGTTTGCAGAATTTGGTCTAAATCGAGCGATTGGGAAATTTGCTGGGTAATCTGTGCGACTAGGTGTTCTCGATCGATCCGCTGTTGCAGTTGGGTACGTAGCTGTACTGCTTCAATTGCTCTATTGACTGCCAGATGTAACCCTTCCTCAGTCATTTGCTCCTTAATCAGATAATCTTGTGCGCCTGCTTTCATTGCTTGAATGGCGATCGCTTCATTCCCTTGTCTAGTCATCACAATTACAGGCAGACCTAACCCTTGTTTGGATGGTTGTAGCTTACTTAGAAAGTCAATTCCATCCAAGTCGGGCAAGCGATAATTAAGCAAAACAGCATCTAGTTGTTGTTGCTGCCAGAGGTCTAACCCTTGTTGCCCCATCCCTGCTTCCAGGATGGTGTAGTCATACTCGCGATCGCGCAGTAGATAGCGCCTATAGAGTTCTCGATCTCCAGAAGACTCATCGACAATTAAGATGGTGCGCGAAGCTCTATTCATGGTCAGTTTTCTGAGCTATCGGGGAGTGTTTATAATTTAAACTATTAATCTACATCTCGTTTTAGTTAAGAAAATCAAAAGTCTTCTTAAGCTTGAGTTAGCCAAGTAGTATCTAAATAGTCAATTCGAGCTAAGGGGCTCAGGGCAGCTAAAACTTGATTGCCATAGCTACGATGGAGTACGCGACTATCAAAAAGAGCAACCACCCCCTGACGTTCCCGCACAGGCGCGATCGCCCTCTGCAACTCATTTAAAGCCTCTGGTAATAGATATTGGCGAAACCAATCTTTCCGCTGTTCTTTGTAGTAAGCTACTCGCGCCGCTACTAGGGGATTTTCCAAGGAAGGTAAAGGCAAAGTTGCGATCGCCAGCATATAGGGAACAGGCAATTTCCCCTGATGTTCCCGCCAAAATTCCCACCCTGTTACCAAAATCCCGTTCTCATCCAAATCGGTTTTTTCCACCTGCACCCTAGAACCAAACTCAGAAGCAAAAATCGCACCCACCTGAGCCTTAAGGGGTACATCTCCAATCAGCAATACCGCTAACCCCGGAACCGACGCGCTCATGCACAGCATTGTGCGGATTTCCTGAATCACAGCACCCTGAAATTGCGGTGTATTGGGCATGGGTAGCCGATCGGGAACGTAAAGTTGAATTAGCTCGCTATGGCGATCGGGTGAAAATTTGACGCAGGTAATGTCTGGAAGTCCTACTGCTTGCCGATAAATCAGAGCCTTTGGGTCTAAATCCAAGGCCCCGCCAACTAAAACTACGGGTTGCTTTAACCAGATTTTGCTCAATGCCCCAGCAACATCAACGGGAGTGCAATATAGAGAAAATGAGCCTTGCGATCGCGAAATTTCGGCCCATCTAAGTTGATTATCACTTTGCCACCCCTGCCAGAAATTGCTCCAAGGATGGGGAGCGGGGGAGCAGGGGAGCGGGGGAGAAATTTTTTCGATTAGCAAAGAAATTAGCAATTACCAATTAGCGATTAGCGATTACCAATTACCAACTAACAACTAACAACTAACAACTAACAATTAACAATTAACAATTAACATGAAATTCAAGAATAATACTTTAGCATTGATAGTCATAGCTTTGGGCTTGAGTGGGTTCGTTTACTTCTATGAAATTAAAGGCAAACCTGAGAGAGAAGCGGCTAAGGCGAAACAAGAGCAAATCTTTGATTTCAAAACTGACCAGGTAAAATCTTTTACCTTGACAGTTAAAGAAAAAGTATTGACAATTGAGCGAAATAATGATACACAAAATGGAAAAAGTAAATGGCAAATAAAAGTACCAGTTCAACAAGCAGCAAATCCAGCGTCCGTAGACTTTTTGCTGGATAGACTGACGACAGGGAAGAGCGATCGCACCTTCAGTATCCCCACCGCGACACTCTCAGAATTTGGACTCGACCAACCCCAAGCTAAAATTGAGATTAAGTTAGACAACCAACAGACTCATCATTTAATCTTAGGTAAACCCGAATTCAGCAATCGTTTTCTCTACGCTCAAGTCGATCCGCCATCACCGCCACCTCAAAATTTATCTGTTATCCTAGTGCCGATAGACTTTAAAACAGCCAGCGATCGCCCATTATCAGAATGGCAAGAACAAAACAAACAGGAGGCTCCAAATCCGACCCCAAATCCGACCCCAACTCAAACCCCAACTCAAACCCCAACACCCAAGGATAACTAATCCACCTCAACAGAGCTTTATGCACCGCCCCTGCGGAGCGTTAAGAAAATCAACATCGGAGGTGAAGGAAAACTCTTTACAGTTATTTATCCTTACCGACCTCCCCTAAAATACAGAAAAGTTTAAACTAAATTGTATTGAACCAGCGTGCATTACCGTCAGGAAAAGCCACTTATGTTTCAGACTGCACTCAACCAAGGTACAACAGTAGCGGAAACTGGATTCGACGTTGAACTCCGCAAAGTGTTCAAAGTGTTTAACGGCGAGACGGCAGTGCGAGGAGTTGACCTCGATATCCGTCAGGGAGAGTTTTTCAGTATTCTGGGGCCTTCTGGCTGCGGTAAAACTACGACGCTGCGGTTAATGGCTGGATTTGAGACTCCTTCGGCTGGGGACGTGATGATTCGGGGTCAGTCGATGACTAATACTCCTCCCTACCGCCGCCCAGTAAATACGGTGTTTCAAAGTTATGCTCTATTTGGCCACATGAGCGTCTGGGAAAATATTGCTTTTGGGTTGCGGATTAAGCGACAGGGAAAAGCTGAGGTTGAGGAAGGGGTGCGAGAAGCCTTGAGGCTGGTGAAAATGGAATCTTTTGCTAACCGCTTCCCCAGTCAACTTTCAGGAGGTCAACAGCAGCGGGTAGCTTTGGCAAGGGCCCTTGTCAATCGCCCAGCAGTGTTGTTGTTAGATGAACCACTAGGAGCTCTAGATTTGAAGTTGCGAAAGCAGATGCAGGTAGAGTTGTCTAATTTGCATCAAGACTTGGGCTTAACTTTTGTGATGGTAACGCATGACCAGGAAGAGGCAATGAGCCTTTCCGATCGCATCGCAGTGATGCACGAGGGTCGGATCGAACAAATTGGTTCTCCAGAGGAAATTTACGAGTGTCCTCAGACGGCCTTTGTGGCAGATTTTATTGGGGATACGAATTTATTTCCGGGGAGAGTAGAAGCAAGCGATCGCTCAACTCTGACTATTCGGACTAAGAGTAACCTGAAAATAGTCGTGCAGCAATCCGATATGTGGAGTGGGGGGACGGGAGAATCAGCAGTGGTAAGCGTGCGCCCTGAGAAAGTATATCTAAATCTTTATCAGCCTGATGTCTCGGTAAATTGCTTTGAGGGGCGGCTGAAACACACAATGTATATGGGGACTCACGTTCACTACGTAGTCGAGTTGGTTTCTGGCGATCGCATCACAGTCCGTCAACCAAATACAGGCGGCTCGTTTCCCGATGCTCACACACCCATCTATGCTTATTGGGGAACCACCGATTGCCTTGCTTTAAGCGATCAAAGGTAATCACCACAGTTAACAATTAACAGTTAACAGTTAACAATTACCAGTTAACAGTTAACAGTTAACAGTTAACAGTTAACAGTTAACAATTACCAATTTTTCAATCTGTGCCTCCGACTAATTTACCGACTTATAGGCTCAACAGCACACGCCCAACTCGGCGCAAATTCCTACAAACATCGGCAGCAGCCTTGTCAGGATTGACCCTTTCTAGCTGCGGCTGGCGACTGGCAGACGTGCAATCTGCTCCCATTAGTAAAGGTGCTTCTGACAAACTCTATATCTATACTTGGGAAGGCTACACAGATAAGGCTCTACTAGATCGCTTTACAGAAAAAACAGGTATCCAAGTCATCGCAGATGTATTCGACTCCAACGAAGCAATGTTGGCTCGAATTCAGGCCGGTGGTGGTAGCGCATACAGTATTATTTACCCTTCTGACTACATGGTGCTCCTAATGAGCGAATTGGGTTTACTGATTGAACTCGATCGCTCACTTTTAGGAGGCTTGGATCGGCTCATAAAGCAATTCCAAAGTCCTGTTTACGATCCAGGAAATCGCTATAGCGTACCCTTAGCATGGGGTACTACTGGGTTGATTTACAACACCGAAAAAATTAAGTATCCTATCGAAGATTGGGACGATCTCTGGAAAAATCAGAAGGCATTATCTAAGCGAATGACGCTGTTAAACGATTTGCGAGAAGTGATGGGAGCGGCGCTGCGGATGCTAGGCTACTCTTTAAATACAACGAATCCTAATGAAATTAGAGAAGCCTATGAAAGATTATCGGAACTAAAACCAGACCTAGCTTCTTTTACTACAGATGCTTGGCGACCTCAAATGCTAGTTGGAGATCTAATGGTAGCAATGTGTTACTCATCAGATGCTAATGAGGTAATTCCAGAAAATACTAATTTGCAGTATATCGTACCTAGAAGTGGTTCTTCCCTGTGGACTGACACCCTAGTAATTCCCAAATTTGCTCCCAATCCTGAAGCAGCTTATAAATGGATAAACTTTATGCTGCAAGGAGATGTAGCCGCATCTTTAGTAGATCGACTGAGTTTTTCTACTCCTTCGGAGGAGGCTTTTAATTTGTTAGAGCCTGAAGTCCGCGAAAACAAAATTTTGTTTCCCCCAGAGGAGATTTTAGCAAAGTGTCAAGGTATCGCTCCTGTGGGTGAAGTTACTGCGGTTTATGACCGATATTGGACTAAACTTACAAGTGAATAGTTAGTGGTTAGTTGTTAGTTGTTAGTTGTTGGTGGTTAGTTGTTAGTTGATAGTTGATAGTTGATAGTTATTAGTTGATAGTTGATAGTTGATAGTAAAAAAACACAAAATAACAACCAACAGCTAATGATCGCTAATTACCAATTAAGTAAATCCACCTAATTAAACATAAGATCGGGATGGCTAAAAAGCTGACTGTATAAGCATTCTTCCTTCTTCCTTCTTCCTTCTTCCTTCTTCCTTCTACTTACCAATTACCAATTACCAATTACCAATTACCAATTACCAATTATGGCTGTATCGACTAAAAATTCTTCGCAACCTAATTCTGGATTTAAAACTATTGTTGGTCAAATTTGGTCAAAGTTAATCGGGCCTTTCACATTGCTGGGGCCTTCTGGCTTATGGTTAGCTCTATTGCTGGTACTACCAACTCTAGTTATTTTAGAATTAAGTTTAGTACCCAATATTAAACCAGGAGATTTGGTAAATCCTTCGGGAATTGAAAACTATTGCCGCGTTTTTGGCTTTGATAAATGCCAGTTGTCTAAATTCTCTTGGACTAACTTAAGAGTAATTGGTAGATCTTTGTCTTTCGCAAGTGGTACAACTTTCTTCTGTTTACTATTAGGATTTCCAGTTGCTTACTGGATTGCCCTTAATGTCTCAAAGCGGTGGCGAAATTTAATTTTGCTGGGCTTTGTACTGCCGCTGTGGACTTCTTCTCTGTTACGATCTTATGCTTGGATTACCATACTGCGACCTACGGGTGTACTCAATACGGTGCTGACGGGGTTAGGGCTCCCCCCTGTAGAGTTGCTCAATAGCAGTCCTGCTGTTTTAATTGGTATGACCTATAGCTATTTACCCTATATCGTTACAATTCTCTACGCTTCTCTGGAAAAGC
Organism: Kamptonema sp. PCC 6506; assembly: GCF_000180455.1. Classification (NCBI taxonomy): domain Bacteria; kingdom Bacillati; phylum Cyanobacteriota; class Cyanophyceae; order Oscillatoriales; family Microcoleaceae; genus Kamptonema; species Kamptonema sp. PCC 6506. The sequence continues at coordinate 3,315 of NZ_CACA01000365.1, read as the reverse complement.
TAGATCGGCGGTTGCTGGAAGCATCTGCGGATTTGGGTGCGAATCCTGTAGAAACTTTCTGGAAAGTGACTGTACCGCAAACTATGCCTGGAATTGCGGCTGGTTCTTTGCTAGTATTTATCAGCAGTTTGGGAGATTTTGTCGATCCAGAATTGTTGGGGGGCGCTTCCAGCATGACTTCGGCTAGATTGATTTACAATCAATTTTTGGGAGCAACTCAAAATTGGGGGCTGGGATCTGCTATGAGTATGGTGTTAATTTTTGCTGTGAGTATCGCGATCGCGCTTTTGCTGAAGTATGGCGATCGCAAAGCAATCTAAATCAGTTAACTGTTAACTGTTAACTGTTAACTGTTAACTATTACAAAAATCACTTGATGGAGAAGCTGTGAGCAATCAAGAGGAGGAATTACCATTAGATATGTTGCACCCCAAACCTAAATTTCGGGTTTCTTGGCAGGTTGTATTTGCAGCTTTGATGTTTTTCTATATGTACCTGCCCATCTTCGTACTGAGTTTTTATAGTTTTAATAAGTCTCCATTTAGTGCTGGTTGGAAAGGATTTACTTTAAATTGGTACGTCAAGTTATTTAACGATGCGAGGATTTTAGGGGCACTACAAAATAGCTTAATTGTGGCTTTTTGTGCTGTCGGAATTTCCGCAGTTTTCGGTACTTTAATGGCCGTAGGTTTGGCTCGTTACAAGTTTCCTGGTAAGAGTTTGTATCAAGGCGTTTCCTATTTGCCGCTAATTATTCCCGATATCGCGATCGCAGTTGCTACTCTAGTATTTTTAGCAGCAGTAGCTATTCCTCTGAGTTTATGGACAATTGTAGCGGCTCATATAGTGTTTTGTCTAGCTTATGTTGGTCTGGTTGTCTCTACGAGGTTAGCCGATCTTAATCCCTATTTAGAAGAAGCTGCTCTCGATTTAGGGGCAACTCCGGTGGAAGCTTTTATAAAGGTTTTGTTGCCGCAATTAATGCCGGGGATTGTATCTGGATGCTTGCTCTCTTTTGTGCTCAGTATGGATGACTTTTTAATTGCCAGTTTCACAGCAGGAAGCGGTTCAACAACTCTACCCCTAGAAATTTTTAGCCGGATTCGGACTGGGGTTAAGCCTGATATTAATGCTCTGAGTGTAATCTTAATGCTAGTCTCAGGAGGGATAGCTGTGTTCGCGGAATTTCTGCGGATGCGAAGCGAACAGAAACGAGCCAAGTAAAACAATGTATGTATGGTAGTGCTATCATCCAGACGAAAGCGGTTGCTATATTAAACATGAGAGAGAGATGGAACTAATTGCTGATGTACCCACTTCTCGGTACGGTTTAAAATCTCGGTACTTTGTTTGATAGTGAGACAGACTTCTAGACTCAATTTCAAGGTATTGGGTGAAGGAGATAAACTTCTTAGGGGTGCTATTTCGGTGGGAGAACAGCCTAGCATTTCCATATAGGCTAGTGTCCAACCTATAGCTGCAATCTCATCGATATTGCCTACACCTCTGCACAGGTAACAGTTTAATTCCTGTCCGCCGCATTCTGGACAAAGCCAATCTTTTATCGGCGAATGAGACTGGTTTTCACTCAATCCCGATCCTATTCTTAGCGCTTTAATATGATTTTTAACAACTTGTTCAAAAGCTCCATCTTGCTTGGTTATCTCCGAGGATTTAATATTACTTGGTGGAGGTGAGTTAAGCGCTTTTGGTGTAGAATCTGTTTGTATTACTTCATCAGGAGGAGATTCATATTCGTTGGCTATGGCTTCAATATCATCATTCAGTTCAATTGGTGATATTGACGGGGTTTGTTGAGGAGAAAGTGCGTTTTGCTGATGGTGTTCGATTGCTAGCGTCCAAGTTCTTTTATGTCGAAGATCGCCATATTTTTTTGCTTCTGCCTCGGTAATGCCGATGGTAGCCGCCTGTTGGCGTAGCATAGTCAGTGAAATCATTTGATTTTCGGTGAGATTAATCAACAACTTGAGTTTTGTACATTATAAATAGTAGCCTATAATTAGAATATTAGAATATTGCTATTGATACGGATCTTACCAGTTAGATAGTAATGATTAAATTTTCCCGATCCATGACTTCACTTATTCCCGATCGCCTCATTCCTGATACGGCTTTGTCTGTCGCTGGAGTTACTTCTTACATTCAAGCATTGTTGGAAGATGACAGCTATCTGCGCCTCGTTTGGGTAACGGGGGAGGTATCGAGTGTCTCAGAATACCGCAGTGGCTTATTTTTTACTCTATGCGATCGCGACAATCCGGTTGTGATTCGCTGCGTGACGTGGAACTCTCAGCGGGAAAAGTTGGTACAATTGCCAGTCAAAGGGGAACAGTTGATAGTTTTGGGAAGCATCCGCGTCTATAAAGCGCGGGGAGAATATCAATTGAATGTTTGGCAAGCGCTACCGGCGGGGGAAGGGTTGCAAGCTCTGCGTTACCAGCAGTTGCGATCGCGCCTCGATGCTGAGGGTTTGTTCGATCCTACCAGAAAGCGATCGCTTCCAATACATCCTCAAACTGTGGCTGTTGTCACTTCACCAACTGCTGCTGCTTGGGGAGATATTCAACGCACTCTCACTCAGCGATATCCCGGTTTGCGGGTATTATTATCACCTGCTTTGGTGCAGGGAGAATTAGCGCCAGCTTCTATTGCCACAGCAATTGAAAGAGTAGAATTAGATGGTCGTGCTGATGTAATTATCTTAGCACGGGGTGGCGGCGCTGTGGAAGATTTGGCTTGTTTTAATGACGAACGGGTGGTACGCGCGATCGCTAATTGTTCTATCCCCACGATCGCAGGTATTGGTCACGAAAGAGATGAATCTTTAGCGGACTTAGTTGCCGATAAAACTGCTCACACTCCCACCGCCGCCGCTGAAAAAGTTGTGCCAGATATTGCTAATTTATATATTCAACATCGCCAAAGAGTGCGAACATTAATAGAAGCTGTAGAGCAGCGTTTATACAAATCAGAAGCACAATGTCAAGGATTAAAGCATCGATTAAAACGTCTGCCTTCTACATCGCGAAGTTTACAACAGGCAACTGTACAGTGTCAAATGTTACGAGAAAAGTTAGCGGCACTTGACCCTCAAGCTGTGTTACAAAGAGGTTATGCGATCGTAAAACAAAATGACGGAAGTCTGACGCGCTCGACTGAGGGGTTAGCTCCTGGAGAAGAATTAACTATTAAGTTGAATCGCGGTATGCTTAAAGTCAAGATTGTAGAGATAAGTAAATCCACCTAATTAAACATAAGATAACGATGGCTAAAAAGCTGACTGTATAAACATTC
>NZ_CACA01000366.1:0-3529 GCF_000180455.1 Kamptonema sp. PCC 6506 | reverse complement strand
AGATGAAAGAGGAGCAATTACTCACGCTTCATCTTAAGGCAGAAAGGGACACTTTTGGGCATCCTAGACCTGCCTTTCGAGGCTTCATTAAAGGGTATCGAGAAGACGATGATGGCAATCCCATTCGAGAGGCGGTACAGTTGCAACCTTGGATGAATTCGCAATACTTGATTCAGCTATTTCCTGAATTAAGCTATCGCGAAAAGTCGGATGTGATTTCCTCTGAATTGCCAATACCTAAACCTTGGCAACAACAACCTAATCAGCAACAATCAAGCCAACAGCAACCAAGTCAACATCAACAAAGTCAACATCAACAAAATCAACAGCAACCAAGCCAACAATCAAATCAACAGTCACCGAATAATCCTCAAATTAGTTGGGATTACTGGGTAGCCGAATCGACTGAAGAGGAAATCAATAAGCTAATTGCAGAAAGGCGATATCGCTCAGAATTTCTATCAGGAGATTGGATGGGACAAGTCCCAAACAGCGAGACGAGTCCCAAACAAACCCAACAGCCACAAAGCAATCTGAGTGAAGCGTCCCAAAGTCCCAGGGACGAGTCTCACGTCTCAAGAATGCCACCAAATCCTCCTTTTGTCCCCCCAGTTTGGCCTGTTGTTTGGGACGAGTCTCAGTTTGCCAAATACTTTCCAGATGTAACAGAGGTGGAGCTTTTTGAAGAGATTTTGAGCTACTTAGATGTTAGCAGAAATGCCAGCGATATTATCAAAAATGTGCTGCGGTGTAAGCGACATGAACCAGATTCGCATCGCTCTTATAGTAATGTGGGCAAGCCCTGTTTTTGCTACTTGATTCGTAAGTATGCTCCGCCCATTTTGATTGCTCACTTTGCTGATTTTCTTAAGTAAATTGCTTTTGATACTGACAAATAAACAGGCATAGCCAACCGTAACCAAGCGTGATAGCAGAGTGCAATCCTTTGCAAAACCTGGGCTATTGCCCAATTCTCAACTTCATTTTATAGGAGGTAAATTCCTTGACTAACAACAATAGTTCAATAGTTCATGTTCCCTTACAACCCAATTATCAAACCCAATCCCAACAAACGGTTGTGACTCGTGTTGTGGTTGTTCCTAACTATGATGCTGATAGCAATCCATGGGTGGGATATGATGCCATTTGTTTGTGGATTAAAGCATTACGCAAGTGGCCAATTCGCACAGCTAGTGTCAGTATTGGGTTGATTTGGCTATCGATTTTTGGGTTTTTCTTTGTCTGGAATGCCTTGATTTCCAGACAGCAAGTAGCGAAATCTCCAGACCCTTTTAACCCGGCTCAAGTTGGCTGGGCAGTTGGTGGTGGTTTGGGTACCCAAACTATTAACTATGCCAATACCAGCTTTTCTCCTACCTTTGCTAGTTATGGAGGGGGTCGTCAATTGACAAGAACTGAACTGCGGCAATTGCAGCGGGGTGCTCTGCAAACTGTACCTATTTCTGATAACGAATAATCAGGGAGGATGGGGCAGCAATGCCCCATTAAATTGCTATGGCATGGGCTAAATTAAGACCATCTAACGCTATCGCTTTATTGTTAATGAGTGGGTTGTTATTGCTCAATTTACGAAGCGGTTATTACTTGAAATTCGATGGGGCGTTGTTGCCAGAAACGAAGCAGAGAGTGGAGAAAGCAGGTGTGATTGCAGCCCATCAAATCAAAACTGTTTTAGCTCAAACTGCAACAGGTTGTATCAATCAAAAACCCTTCACTGTTGAACAATATGCCCAAGTCAGAGAGTTGCTAAAAACTGGAACAGCGATCGCAGAAATCGAAGCAATTATCGGTGCTGGATGTGGGATTGAACTCGATAAATTTAGCTGGACTGCTACTAATGGCAAAAAGTTAATTGTGCAATTTGAGCCTGATGGCAAGTTGAAGAGTTACACCTTTGATAAGCGGGAGATATTGACTGATGTTTGAGTTTCCTGTTGACACATCTTCTATTGTCTATTCTCCTTTATCTGGCTATCAGCACAATCCAGTCCGTTTGGACACTGCTTACCGCCGGGGGGATTTTATTACTGCTGTGGTGGTTACGGGAATCGCGATCGCTATTTTAGCACCTGGGCTTAACCAAATTTTGCAGAATTCAGTTGGAGTGTTGGTGAGAGGTGGGCAAGCTGTTCAAACAGTTCAATCAGGTCAAACAGTTCAATTAGCCGCTAATAATCAACAGGCAACAATTGCATCAGGGTTATCCGAAACTGCTCGCAGTAGCCGCATTAATTCCAACAATACCCCCAAGTTTAGCGGAAAATGGGCAACTTCTCTACAAGCGGGGGACAACGTTGCAGGATATCAAATCAGTAGTGCATTTGGGCCTCGTAAGTCACCATGTCCCGGTTGCAGTTCGATGCACTTTGGAACAGACGTGGCAACACCAATGTACACGCCTTTGTATGCGATTGGGCCAATAGGAGGAACCGTTAACGTTCGGTGTTGGGAAAATGGCCGCTGGGGTTGGGTTGCTAGCTATTCTGTAACAGAATGGGGCGTTAGTTTTGACTACCTTCATTTGCCCGTTGGAGAGTGCAAAAGCGGTCTTCAAAAAGTAGGCACAGTCATCGCTAAATCGGGTACGGCGGGTACGGGACCGCACCTTCATTTTCAACAGCGTTCGGGTGGCACTGATGGCGAAAAAGTACCGCCAATAGCCGGGTTTATCCAGATGACAATAACTAGTAAATTGCCAGAGGACAGCCAATGACAATTTACAAAACTAAACATCGAGATGAATTTGATTTTAGGCTGGTTACTTGGGGAGTTATTGCACTGACGGTAGCATATATTCTAGTGCCGCCAGTCATCCAATCTGAACCAGCACAGCAGTTAATTAGTGCTGCTCAAATTACGGCTGATAAAGTTACGGGAAAAACACAAAAAGATGCTACTAATATATCAACTAATAAAGCTGAAGCAGCTTTAAAACTTGCTTTCGGTTTCGAGGGAAGCTGTCAGAATTTGGGTAACGACAGCGGCAACTGGTTTCAAGGACAAAAAGGCTTTACTTGCATGGGAATTATTCCTAGCGTCGGTTGGAATCATCGGAATGATTTACTATCTGATTTGGGTGCAGGATTTAACGGTCATCCATCCATGTTTGTGAAGTTTGCTTATGATAAGAATCCCTTGGCATTCAAGACTGCGGCGGCTGAAATTTACAAACAGGATTATTTTGCACCTGGTGGCTGTGCTGAGTTGCCTCAGCCTGCTTTTGAAGTATGTGCCGATATTGCTATTAATTCGGGGGTGGGGAGGTCGAGACAATATTTGAGGGAAATTGGCAATATTGCTGACCCGAAACAACTAGCGAGGGCGCTTAATGAACGACATCGACAAGACTACATTCGGTGGAGTGTACCGGGTAATAAAGATTCAGTTTTCCGTGCTGGTTGGCTCAGTCGAGCCGATAGGCGGGATAGGTATATTGATAAGTTTTAAGCTGGTGTGTGGGCGCTGTCAAGAACCCAACTTAAAACTCGGACTGGTTAAGGCTGTTTAC
>NZ_CACA01000367.1:0-6905 GCF_000180455.1 Kamptonema sp. PCC 6506 | reverse complement strand
TAGGGCGTGTTTTCAAACTCGTTGTATCCTAAAAATAGGCGATCGCAGGCAGGTGTGTTTATGAATAGAGGAGACTTAAGTACCGAACAGTGGGAAAGGTTAAAACCCCTACTTCCCCCGCTTAAACCGCGAACAGGTAAGCCCAATCACGACCACCGACAGGTTGTCAATGGCATCGGAGTGGATACTGAGAACTGGTGCGCCCTGGCGAGACCTACCAGAACGTTATGGAAAGTGGGAAAGTATAGCCACACGGTTTTATCGGTGGCAAAAAGCCGATATCTGGAAACAAGTCTTAGAACACCTACAAGCCGATGCGGACAAACAAGGAAACCTAGACGCTTGACGTGCATTACGTTGATGGAACTGTAATTCGTGCCCACCAACACGCCGCAGGTGGAAAAAAGGGGGTGAAGAAGAGGAGAAACTAGGTCGTTCTCGCGGTGGCTTTAGCACAAAAATACACATACGTTGTGAGGGTAAAGGTAAACCGATAACTTTTCTTCTCACTCCCGGTCAACTTATGAAGTCAATATTTTTAGAACAATTGATGGAACAAGGAGCAGTCAAACGTTCTGGGCGAGGTCGTCCCCGTATCCGTCCTTCAAGAGTCGTAGGAGATAAAGGCTACACAGGTCGTCGTATCCGTAGTTACTTACGACGGCGAGGTATCCGTTTTACCATCCCACGACTGTCAAATGAACCCCGTCACGGTCCTTTTAGTCGGGAAATCTACCGTCAACGCAACATTGTTGAACGTGCTATCAACCGACTTAAGCAATGGAGACGTATTGCTACACGATATGAGAAACTTGCTGCAAATTATACAGCCATGATTACGATCGCCTTTATCTGGTTATGGTTGTAGTTTGAAAACACGCCCTAGGGGCTACGATGCTCAGGGCTAGGGAAGAGGGAAGAGGCAAGAGGTTACTCTGTAAAGGATTCTGGACTAAAGGTAACAGTTGTACTTGCCCTAATCGCCCTGGCGGTTGCTATAACTGAAAGCGGTTGCTATAACTGCACATCAGAGAGTTTACGAAAACCTCTCTAAACTTAACCAACCTAGTCCGAGAAAGATTGACGCTATGGGATTTTTAAAGTTTTCACAGCCGTCGCTTCGCGCCCAAAGTATTGCCCGTCTGTTGGTAATGACATTGGCGATCGCGATCGCCACCTTCAGCTTCAGCTTACCACCACAACCAGCGATCGCTGCAAACCTCCCCGATCTGCCTAGCTCTAGCCAGCAAATATTACCTGCAAAGCTTCAAGTTGCACTTCGTAGTTCCCCAGATCCAGAAACTCACGGCAGTTTCGTCGCCGCAGCGGTAAAGCGAGTAGGGCCAGCCGTAGTCAGGATTGACACCGAGCGTACAGTCACTCGTTCCCTCGACCCATTTTATAACGATCCCTTATTCGGTCGCTTTTTTGGAGACGACTTACGCTCCCAAATTCCGCGCTCAGAGCGCCTCCGAGGTCAAGGTTCCGGCTTCATCATCGACAAAAGTGGGATTGTACTCACAAACGCCCACGTAGTCGATCGCGCAGATAAAGTAACAGTCACCTTAAACGACGGTACTATCTATACAGGAGAAGTACTCGGTACAGACGAAATCACAGACTTAGCCGCAGTTAAAATTACCGCCCCAAGTAGCAATTTACCCATTGCTAGCTTAGGAAACTCCGATGTTGTAGAAGTAGGAGACTGGGCGATCGCAGTCGGCAACCCCCTTGGATTTGACAACACCGTAACCCTCGGCATCATCAGCACCCTCAAACGCTCATCCGCAGCAGTTGGCATCCCCGACAAGCGGCTCGACTTCATTCAAACTGACGCAGCCATCAACCCCGGCAACTCCGGCGGCCCTCTCCTCAATGACTCTGGAGAAGTAATCGGCATTAACACAGCCATTCGTCCTGATGCAATGGGAATAGGCTTCGCCATCCCCATTAACAAAGCAAAAACAATTATCACCCAATTAGCCAAAGGAGAAGAAGTCAGCCACCCCTTCTTAGGCATCCAAATGGTCACGCTTACCCCAGAAATCGCCAGAGAAAATAACGCTGACCCCAATGCTCCTTTTAGAGTGTCAGAAATAAAAGGCGTACTGGTTATGCGAGTTATGCCTGATACCCCCGCTCTAAAAGCTGGAATTCGCAGTGGCGATGTCATAGTCGAGATTGACAACGAAGCTGTCACCAGCGCCGCTCAAGTACAAAACATCGTAGAAAATAGCAGAGTTGGTCAAAACCTAAAACTAAAAGTGCGCCGTCTTGACATAACAAAAGAGCTTTACGTCACAACAGCGCAACTTAAATAGCTAGAGAAGAGGGGCTAGGGGCTAGGGGCTAGGGGCTAGGGAAGAAGGGAAGAAGGGGTTAAAGGCTAGGGGCTGGGGGCTAGGGAAGAAGGGGTTACGATGCTCCGATGCTCCGATGCTCAGGGAAGAAAGGGGTTAGGGGCTAGAAAATAGGGCAAGAGAAGAAGAAAGCTGCTGATTTCTTTTAACCTCTACCTCTCTCTTCCCTTTATTTCCCTAGCCTCTCTTCCCTAGCCCCTAGCCCCTAGCCCCTAGCCCCTAACTTTTAATCTTCATCCTCATCAAAGTCATAGCCAATCATGTCATCATCCTCCATGATTGAAGAGATCGCATCCTCAGCGCCCTCTTCTAATTCATCATCAATAACGATCGCCTCCTCCTCAAAATCATCATCATCCTCATCATCGACATCAATATCGACATCAGCATCGTCGTCCGCAGCATTTTTAACATCAAAACTGCGGTCAGACGTATAAGCGCGGCGAGCAATGCGATCGTCGAGAACCACATCCTCAACCCCTTCAACTCCCTCATCAAATACCCCAGCATCGTAAGCTAGATCGGCATTCATAGAATCCTCATAGGCATTGAATCCAGTCCCAGCCGGAATCAACCGCCCGATGATCACGTTTTCCTTCAGGCCTCGCAGCCAATCAGACTTACCCTCTATCGCCGCCTCAGTCAACACCCGCGTCGTCTCTTGGAAGGAAGCCGCCGAGATAAACGAATCAGTATTCAGGGAAGCCTTAGTAATCCCCAGTAGCACGGGAGTATAATCCGCCGGCGCACCACCAGTAATACTCATCGCCTCATTCACCTGTTCCACCTGCCGCAACTCCACCAGTTCCCCAGGCAACATCGTCGTATCGCCACCATCATCAATCCGCACCTTATTCGTCATCTGGCGGACGATGACCTCAATGTGCTTATCAGAAATATCAATCCCCTGAGACTGATAAACCTCTTGCACCCCATTCACCAAAAACGCCTGTACCTGCTGGAAACTCTGCAAAGCAGCATCCCAAGTAGAAACCCCGCGCTCCTTGAGAGCCGAGAAGAAAATCTCCACAATCTCATGGGGATTCGCTGGGCCATCGGTCAAAGGATCGGCAGCCTCCACCCGTTGCCCCTCAGACACAACCACATTCTGACCAGGTAACATCGGATAATCTTCAATCCGACCATCATCCTCAATTACCTTCATACCTGCCCCGTCTTCATCCATATCGACTTGAGCAACACCAGCCCGCTTAGCCAAAATACAGGCTTCCTTTGGCTTCCGGGCTTCCAGCAACTCTTCAATCCGAGGCAACCCTTGGATGATGTCTCCCGTCTTCGCTCGTTCAAAGACCAGAATCACTAAGTTGTCACCCCGTTGTACTAAATCGCCATCTTGGACGTGGAGAACAGCACCATTGGAAACCCGATAAGGCCGAGCAATTCGCATCGTTAAGCGGTGCTTGGGAACAGCTACGGCGGATGTGGCCCCCTCTGCGTTCTCGCTTGCTATTGCCTCCACAGAAATCACCTGACCAGATTCCTCAATAAACACTCCGGGGGCAATTTCCGCACCGGCCACCACCAGAGAACCCGGCTGTATTGCCAGAGCCCCGGAAACCTCAATTGACATTAAATCGGCATCGCGAACGATTAAAATCCGGCGTACAGGTTCGTTACTGCGAGAACGAATACCGCGAATTTCCCCAGATTCCTTACAGAGAATTTCCGTCCGCGCCACCACTGCCCCCGGCGCGATGACATCGCCATCTTTCACTAACAAGCCAGTATTCGTACTGCCCTGAGTAGAATCTGCGATCGCATCTCGTCGAATCGCCAGAGATTCCAGAATCACCAGTTGCAAACGCATCGAACCCGGTTCTTCTTCATCGGGCAACAGTTCAATATCCGCAGCTAAATAGGGGGCATCGTTACCAATTTCTAGCACCAACTGCGTCCGCAATAACTCCAGGCCATCGACTGACTTCACCCGTTCCCCATCTTTATAAGGTAGGCGCTGTACGGCTCGTAGGGCAATGGATTCGCTGATCGCCGTTTGAGAAGGTACGCTGGGACGATCGGGTACGGGAAACTCTACTACTGGCCGCAATAATAAGGCTGGGCCCTCGGTAGTCTCCACATACTCGGCATATCTCAGTTCTTCGACAACCAGGCCTGGTATCACTTCCGTGCCGGGATTGACGATTTTGCCTTCTGCCAAAGCACCAACGGGGCCATCAATTAAATGCAGTTCCCCTGGTTTAATCACAATTTCGCGGAGGATGTCATTTTTCTGCATCACCTCGACTACGCCGTTAGTTTGACAGAAAATATCCTTGACGACTTCTGCCCCAGCTTCGACATATTGACCGTCTTCTACTAACAGCAAGGAAATATCCTTATTTACCTCGTGGCACTCTTCGGGAACCCAGAGTAAGGTGCCGCCTTTGACTACTTCGTAGCCCAGTTTTGCCTTACCGCGCTTGTGTACTTCCACACCGGCATATTTGATAATGCCCCCGGTGGCAGTGCGGTAAGTATCGTCCATTAACTCAGCGACAACTTCCCCATTTTGTACCTTAGAGCCGGGAGTAGCTAACAGCGAAAACCGCTGTACTTTAGAAGGGGCTAGGGGAGAGGGGCTAGGGGCTAGGGAAGAGGGAGAAGAGGCAGAATTTTCTTCTTCTCCTCCCCTACTCGCTAGTCCCCAGTCCCCAGTGCCTTCTTCAATGGTTTCAATCGTATAGTGGTCGCGGCCGCCGGCACTTTCTACTCGCACTTTAGCTCGGTCTAGGAGCACGGAAGCGGTGATAATTTCGATTTCCCGCTGGTCAGCAATCCGCACCAGACCGCCATGTTCTGAGACTAGCTTGGTTTGGGCCAGTACGCCGCCGGATTTAATGCGATCGCCATTCTTGACTGCGGGTTCTGCCGAGGGCGGTAAGTTGTAGGCTGACCCCGATAAAATCCAGATCAAGCCTCCCCTGGAAGCAATGCGGGTGGTGTTCCCTTGGCGGTCGGTTTTTTCTTCGGGGACTACGCCATCGAATTTGACCTCGCCAGCTAAATCTGTCGCTACGTCTTTAGTCACTTTTTCCGTAGTTTTCCGGGCGGCGCGACCGGCCAGAGGCACTTCTGCTAAGAAATCCCCTGGTTGCACCGTTGCCCCATCTTTGACCATCAGCGTCGAACCTTGGACGACAGCGATCGCTACTTTCTGGGCTTTAGCTTTTTTACCCTGAGAACCCTCAGCCCCCGTCAGCACTAACAGGCCATTATTTTCTGCCACGAATGCGTCTTCCCCGTGTCGGGTGCGGAAAGGACGGACGCGCAAATCCTGAAACTTGACCGTGCCTGCAAACTCCGCCTTTTCTTGTTTGGCAACTTCCCCAGTAAATACGCCCCCCGTGTGGAAAGTCCGCATGGTTAACTGCGTACCCGGTTCCCCTATCGACTGCGCGGCAATAATGCCGATCGCTTCTCCCAAATCCACCATCCCGGCGTGGGCTAACGACCAACCATAACAGTGCTGGCAAACTGACCGCGTTGATTCGCAAGTCAGGGGCGATCGCACCATCACCTCTGATAACCCACTTTTATCGATCGCGACGGCTAACTCTTCATCGCAGGCCTGATTGCGAACTGCCTGTAATTCTCCCGCTTGCACTGGTTTTCCCGTTTTCGGGTCGATCGCATCTGCTGCCAATACCCGCCCAAATAGTCTATCTCTGAGGGGAATCAATATTTTCTGGCCGTCAGACATGGGACGGACTCGCAATGCCCTTGTAGTCCCGCAGTCAAATTCTCTGACAATTACATCTTGGGAAACATCAACAAGGCGGCGCGTTAAGTAACCCGAATCCGCCGTCCGCAATGCCGTGTCTACTAAACCTTTGCGCGCGCCGTAGGAGGAAATAATATACTCGGTGACTGTCAATCCTTCCCGGAAATTAGTTTTAATTGGCAAGTCAATGATTTCCCCTTGCGGGTCTGCCATCAATCCTCGCATTCCTACTAATTGGCGGACTTGGGAGATGTTGCCCCGCGCCCCAGAGAAAGCCATCATATACACGGAGTTCAAAGGATCTGAAGCCCGGAAATTCTTCACAACTTCATCTTTAAGGTCTTCGGAGGTGCTATTCCAAGTATCAATTACTTTCTGGAACCGCTCTACCCCCGTAATTTCGCCCCTTGTATAGCGAGTTTCGGCTATGCGAATTTCTTCTTCGGCTGCTTCAATTAGCGATCGCTTTGATGGTGGCACTACCAAGTCATCTACACTAATAGAAACCCCGGCTTTAGTTGCATATCTGAAACCCAAATCTTTGAGGCGGTCTGCCAGAGTTGCCGTCCGCGCTGTTCCGCAGTGAGTGAATGACCAAGAAATCAATTTCTTGAGCTGACCCTTATCCACAACACGGTTGCGAAAAATCACTTTGTTGTCTGCCATTATCTTTCCTGTTATTAGTTGCTAATTGCTAATTGCTAATTGCTAATTGCTAATTGCTAATTGCTAATTGCTAATTGCTAATTGCTAATTTGGTACATATCAGTTATGAAATTAAATCTTTAACTCAAAACTTTTTC
>NZ_CACA01000368.1:0-25050 GCF_000180455.1 Kamptonema sp. PCC 6506 | reverse complement strand
ATGTTATCCAATTGGATAATGGAAAGTTCCATAAAGTAGTAGGCTAAAAATACCGGATAACATTTTACTTATTTTTCAACCACCATACAGTCCTGAATTGAATCCAATTGAGAGAATATGGTCACACATAAAACAAGAACTAAGTTGGGGAATCTATGAAAATCTAGAGGGTCTTAAAGAAAAAGTTTGCGTTTTTCTGGGAGAACTTTCAACAGAAGAAATAGCATCTATAGCCGGATGGGACTATATTTTATCAGCCCTAGCTACTGTTGCATAATTTTGGAGAATTGGTATAAGTTATTGAACGAGGATCGTAATTAAAGCAAATCTCTCAAAGTCGCATCCTCCCCCAAAACCTTCAATACTTTCTTAATCTCCTGAGTCCTCTCCTTCTTCACAATCAAAGTCACATTCCCATCTCGCACCACCACCACATCTTCCAAACCAATAGTTACAATTACCTCAGCATCATCCGCCGCATAAAAAATTCCCCCACTCGTATCAATTCCCACATGATTTGCTAACTCTACATTAGCCTTATCTCCCTGCAACAAACGCGCGATCGCATTCCAATCTCCCAAATCATCCCAACCAAAAGCCACAGGCAAAACGTAAGCCTTCTGTGTCTTCTCCATCAACGCATAATCAATACTAATCTTCGGCAAATCGTGATAAGCAGCCGCACCCTTCGCTTCCAAAGCCGCCATCATTTCCGGTACATAATCCCGCAACTCTGCCAATACCACCCCCACCCGAAACACAAAAATTCCGCCATTCCAACTAAACCTACCAGTAGCTAAAAATTCCTCAGCCGTCTTGATATCAGGCTTTTCCGTAAACCTCGCCACCCGATAAGCTGGAAATCCCCCAAAACTACCAATTTCCTCACCTTGCTCAATATAGCCGTAGCCAGTCGAAGCATAACTAGGTTTTACTCCCAAAGTTGCGATCGCATCCCTACTCACAGCCAACTCAGCCGCCGCCGCCAAAGTCGCCTCAAACACCTCCGGTTCCGCAATCCAATGATCTGCCGGGAAAAATCCCACCACCGCATCTTCACCATAACGCCGAGAAGTCTCGATCGCAGTCCACGCCACCGCTGGGGCCGTATCCCGTCCCTCCGGTTCCGCCAACAAATTCTCGACTGGCAATAAGGGTAACTGTTCCCGCACCCCATCCGCCAACTGTGCAGATGTCACCACCCACAAACCATCCCAACCCCCAGCCAACGGCAATAAACGCTCAGCCGTAGCTTGCAACAAACTCTTACCACTGCCATCCAGACTCAAAAACTGTTTTGGTCGATGTTTGCGACTCAAAGGCCAGAAACGTTCACCCTTACCACCAGCGAGAATAACAGGAATCATAATTTATTTAGGATTTTAGAGTTTGCATGATTTAATTTTAATAGCAAAATGGCTGACGATCGCGGCAAAGCCTTCTTCCTTCTACTTACTACACATATTCATCCACAATGTTGTAAATAGCTTGCGCTAATGCTGGATCGAATTTTAATTCCATAATCTCGCTTTCAGGATTTTTCATTATTACATTATCTAAACTTTTGGCTTTGAAACGAAACATATCTGCTTCAGTATTGACATCGATCTTGAAGTTGTCACCATCTACTCGAACGGAAATAATATCATCGAGCGAAATTTTATACGTAAAAGTCAGAAGATATTTAAGCCGACTTGATGTATTGATGATTTCCAGAATTTTTTCTCTATTAGTAAAACAAATATCTGCCATATAGTTGTTACTCCTGAATTTTTTAGCAGCCTCGAATGACTTACTTCTGCGCGATCGCATACAAGACATTTACCTCCAGTTTATGAACTTCATTAGTCCGCAGAAATTCCAGATTCGCTTGTCGCACACGCTCCCTTGCCACTGAGTTCAATTGGTCAATCGTACCCCTGAGCCCCCCACCCAAAATCATCGTCCACCAATCTTCAGGAGAATTCAGTTCATGGGTGACAGCTTCGGCAAAAACCTCTATCTGTGTCGCGCCACCCGCTTCTAGGAGTGCCTTGAGCGAGGCGCGATCGCTAATACGATCCCAGGGTGTAAATTTTTTAACCAAGTCTGGACGTTCCGCCTCAATCGTATTCCAGAATATTTGGTTTGCAGGTTCAAACACTTTCTCTCCCCAGGAAGTAATCGCTAGTTTCCCCCCAGGACGAACCATTCGCCAAAGTTCTCGAACTGCTGCAATCATATCTGGAACAAAGAAAATCCCGAAAACACAAACAATTGCGTCAAAACTCTCGCTGGGTAGCCCTAGATTTTCAAAATCGCCATATCGAAATTCTATATTTTCAAGACCTTGCTGCTGTGACTTATTGCGTGCCAGTTCCAGTAAGGATTCGGCAATATCTATACCTAGCACCTGTCCAGTCGCACCTACAGATATTGCTGCGGGAATTGCAGAAGCACCAGTCCCACAACAAACGTCTAAAACACGATCTCCAGAACTAAGCGAAAGTCGATCGATCGTTTGTTGCCCAAAACGACTCCAGAAAGATAAGGCTGGAGCGTCAAAGCGATCGGATGCGGCATTAAAAATTGTTTCGATCTTCGCGATCGCCTCTTCCTTGCTAGTCATAAAAAATTTCGGTAATGGGGAAATGAGAGCGTATTTTATAAGAAATACCCTGAAAACCCTGCGACTTTAGTCCAGGGATGAAAGGGGACGGGAGACTTTAGTCTCCCAGTTAGATATTCCAAGTATAGTACAATAAATCAAAGGAGGTGAAACCAAATGTATGCAGTGCAAAAAGATATCTGGCATTTAACAGGGCGCGATAAATCTATTGTCGAGCAAGTATTGAGATGGTCGAACAATTTGTTTAATGTGGGAACTTACGAAAGTCGGCAACGATACTTTAGGGATAGAAGCGCAGTTAAATATCCCGAACTGTACAAAATAACCAAAGCCAATGAAAATTACGGATTGCTTCACTCACAAGTAGCTCAACAATCCCTCAAATCTGTCGCCGAATCCTTTAGCTCTTTCCGAGGCTTAGAAAGGCTGGCTAAGAAAGGAAAACTTAATCAAAAGCCGAGACTACCCAAATATAGAACCAAAGGCGGTATGTACCAAGTCTCTTATCCGGGACAAGCCTTGAAAATAGTCGGCAATCGAGTGAGACTACCTCTGGGAACCAAAGGAAAAGAACACTTTGGGGCAGATGCTCTCTGGGTTCCATTACCTGAACGCATCAAAGGTTGCCCGCTCAAAGAACTCAGGCTAATCCCTAGAAATGGTGAGGTATGGATTGAATATGTCCACGAATCTCTGACTGAACAAGCCCCTAGTTGCAGCTTGGAAGTAACGGGAATTCTAGGCATCGATCATGGTATCAATAACTGGTTGACCTGTGTTTCTAGTAATGGTAATCCCTTTATTGTCGATGGTCACAAATTGAAGTCTTGGAACCAATGGTTTAACAAGCAAAAAGCGCGAGTTCAATCAGAACACGCTAAACGTAAGTTGCCCAAAGACCGAGATTGTCTGCCAGTGAAAGTTGGTGAAAAACCCGACAATTGGCAGCCATCAGGTAAAAGAATCAAACGAGGTTTGTACCGTTCGGCTCAGAAATTAATTCTGAATGCAGATGTTAATGGCGCGGCAAATATCATCCGCAAATCAAAAGTAGCCACAGACTCAATTATTGAGCGAGTGGGTAGCGGGTTGCTGACAAACCCTTTAAGAATTAAACTTTGGCGGGATTCATCCCCCTCATTTTGTCCTTAAGAATCCCTGCGTATGACAGACCGGGGAGTGTCAAAATTAAACAGCTTGACTAAAAAGGGGAAGTGGTTAAAATCGCTGACCTCATTACCCTCTCAGGTCTAAGTTTTGCAACTTTTCTAACTCGCCCTCTGATACTAAATCTGTCCTAACATTAACATTCCGATCCCTTGCTATCAATGTTCCACGGTCGCCCTTCCCCCGCTATCCCACGCGATCTAAAATCTAAAACCAAAAATCTAAAATTAAGACCTATGATTCCCTCACGCCCACAACCCAAGGTAGCTCGATCGCTGTTTTGGATCTTTCTTCTATTATTAATCGCGACTGCATCAGCCACCTTTGGAGCAATTTTTGGCGCAATTACCGCTCTGATCGCCCCTGTAGAGCCTGAAATCATCTCCAAGGCCCTAGACACCTATGACACATTCACGGGAGCACCCAACCGCCTTGAATACCGCCTATCTCGCCCTGTTAACATCTTAGTCATGGGAGTCGATCGCGTACCAGAAGCCTCCCCCAATTCTTCCCAAGCCTTTAACGGTCGCAGCGATACAATATTGCTAGTGCGAATCGATCCTAGCGATCGCTCTATCAACTTACTCTCCATCCCACGAGATACCCAAGTCGAGCTTCCCAATATTGGTCAAACCAAAATTAGCGAAGCTAACGCTCAAGGGGGTCAAGCTTTAACAGCCAAAGTCCTTAGCAATACTCTCAATAATCTGCCTATTGAGCGTTATGTCCGCGTAAGTACGGGTGCATTTCGGGAATTAGTCGATCTTTTAGGCGGCGTAGACGTATTCGTACCCCGTGCGATGAACTACACGGACAACGCCCAGCAGTTAAATATTAATTTAGTGCAAGGGTGGCAAACCCTGAATGGAGAACAGGCAGATCAGTTTGCTAGGTTCCGCAATGATGGGTTAGGAGATATCGGCCGCATCCAGCGACAACAAAGTTTAATCCAATCTGTTTGGAAACGCCTTAGCAGTCCCGCAACGCTTCCGCGTTTACCGCAAATTATCCGCGTGATGCAAAAGTACGTTGACACCAATCTCAGTTTTGAGGAAATCCTGACTCTGGGGACTTTTGGTCTGCAATTGGATCGAGATAACTTCAAAATGGTGATGTTACCTGGCAGTTCGAGTTCTAGTGAGGAAGACTTTCGGAGTTATTGGATTGTAGACCCCGCAGGACGCGATCGCGTTATGTCCCAATTTTTTAAGGTTGGCGCTCCTGATTTTGCACTCACAGGGCGATCGCGCAGCGAATACGACCCCATCTTGCCCCGCGACCTCAAAATTTCTATCCAAAACGCTTCTAGCAATCCCCAAGCAGCTACACGCCTTACCACATATCTCGCCGACAAAGGATTTGATAATATCTCAGTCGCCGAAGATTGGCCAGACCGACAGCGCCAGAGCCAGATTATCGTCCAGCGTGGGGACTTAGCAGCAGCCGACATCCTCAAAAAAGCTTTAGGCGGTGGCAAAATTGAAGCAAATTCTACAGGTGAAATCGCTTCAGACTTAACCATTCGGCTCGGAGAAGATTGGGCAAATCGATAACTTTATGATTCTTTCACAATATTAACAATTGCATCAAACCCTTGACTTATCAACATTTTGGCATCAAATTAAAAGTAATAAGTCAAAAAAGAGGCTGTGAAAATGCCCGGAATTAATGCCGCCTGGGAGACTATAATCAATCAAAGTGAGGGTCGCTATCTCAATAGTACAGAGCTTCAGGCAATGCAACGGTATGTGCAAACATTCTCTGTCAGGTCAAAAACTTATGAACTTCTACGAGAGAAATCCGATAGTCTGGTAACGCAGGCGATGAAAAAATTCATGTTAGTACACCCTGATATTGTGCAAAAGCATTCTCAGCGCTGTATATATGACATGAAAATGACTATTTGCATCACAGCCCTGGCAATTCTGCGGGATGACCAACAGTTTTTTAAAGAATGCCTAAGCTTGTGGTTAGCAAATATTCTAGAGGCTCATCAGAAGAACCTTCCTTGTCTCAAAGCTTATTGTTGCCTTGAGGAAATTCTTAAAGAGCAACTACCAACAGCAGCTAGCCAGTTAGTTTTACCTTACATAGATATCGTTTTGCAAGCTTTAGATAAACCAGCTAAACTGATGGCAACAGTGCAGCGAGGCGCAGTCAAAGTTTAAGCGATCGCTCGAGCATTTAGTATTTAAGACATTAGCTAGAAGGGTGCAAAAGTTAAGAAAAATATGAATTCTGTAAGGAATCTACAATTACTGAATTCTGGGTTTTGACACAATATCAAAATGCACTTGGGAGTAAAGACAATGGCATTACAAACACGAATCACAGCCAATCAACAAGCTTCTGCTGAAGAACGCTCCTTGATGATCAAACAAATTTATCAGCAGGTATTAGAACGCCAACCATACTTAGCCGAACGTCGCAAGTTAGCGGAGTTAGAGACATCTTTTATTAAAGGGAAGATTGGCATTCGGCACTTTCTCAAGACCTTAGCACTTTGTCCAGTTTATTTAGAACGGTTTTACGAGAACAGTTCTAATCTTAAATTCATTGAAAATGCTTTTAAGCATTTTCTAGGACGTTCGCCGCAAAATGAAGAGGAAATTCGAGGAAGCGATCAGTTGCTTATCCGTCAGGGAGTAGGAGCAATGATATCAGCTTTGGTAGATTCAGAAGAGTATCGTCACGCTTTTGGTTCCTTTACAGTTCCCTATTGGCGGAAAGATAAGCACGAGTCTCCTAGCGCTTATTTGGAAAACCAATTACTCGGAAAAGAGCACGCAGGTCAACGCGGTTGGGGTATCCCCACTCTTTACTGGCACGAATTGGATTTAGATTGTTATGCGGGTCATTGTCGTCCTGTGAGGGTATCTTATAGTCGCCTGCGTTCTTAATAGTTGGTAAGTAGTTGCGCTTTAGTGTTTGAGGAGCGCTGAAGCGTAACTATAATGGTTTAACTAATTGGTATAAGGCAAAAATGGAAGAGAGAGCGCTATTTTAGATTATTTGAAAAAGGGCGAAACAGCAATCGCTCAAGGAAGAATCGAAACAATATCCCCAGCATCATTAATACGAACTGCCGAACCTACTGGCAGCGATAATATCATAGTGCTAACTTGTCTCATCAAAGGTAGAAGATTGTCGGGTCTTGTACTGCTAGAATCTAATACCACAATTCTAATAAAACGACTTCCTAGATTTTGTTGATAGGGGAGATTTTTATCAGCGGTAATAAAAACATCAAAAGGATGAGTCTCCGATCTATCCAGAATTTCCCTGTCTTTTAGGCCTCTCCACCCCATGTCATAAACATTGCTGATTGAATGACCCTCGTCTAAGAAAGGTTGCTTGAGTTTTTGACTCAATAGATTTTCATCAAGCAGTATAAGCATTATTATTACTTTCTAGCGAGAGCATCATCTTAGTTAGATTTTCTAATACTTTAATTGCCTGACTTTCTAAGTAAGGAAAATCATTAATAAATTCTGTGAAACCGCTTTCACCTTCCAGGTAGTCGAAAAAAGTCTTTAAGGGGACGCGGGTGCCGACAAATACAGGTACACCGCTCATAATTTCTGGATCGCGGTGAATAATTCCTCTTGTTTGCAGTAATTCTTCTATTTTCACTGGTTTTACTCCTTTATATTAAAAGAAGTGGACAAGTTTAGTTGTAAACTCTTAGTAATTATATCATAACTTTAAAAGAAGCGATCGCTATCTCGATCATCTATCTCGATCTTGACATTTTACTAATTAATAGTTACAATCTTAAACTAGACATTTTGTAAAAACCAATTAAAACTTGAATAATGAAATCAACTTTACATTTAACCACAAAAGTTCTGGCAGGCAACAGGATTGAAATTGAATCTCCAACTCTTTTTGTAGGACAAACTACTGTTTCCTTGGTCTAAAATTCTGTCCAGTTTATTTTCAATGGTGGTTAGCTTTCTCAGAATAGTTGGGCGATCTTCATCCAGAGAAGCAAGTAAGTTAGCAATTCGTGACTGAACATTAATCAATTGCAGCACTGCATTTTGCAATTGTACCATTCCTGTTTAATTTACTTTTAAATCCATGTTTTATTCTAATTCAATTGAGTCAGAGATGAAAAGGTTTTATAAATCCTTAAAATAGTCTCCCAATCAGGATAAATATCAAAACTATCAAGAGAGCGACACCCCGCTCTCATTCTATTGACTTGAGCCACATTATCTGCTTAGATAAAATCTATCCTGGTCTGAGAGGTCAACAATGGGGGTTCCACGTTTAAAACTAAACCTAACTAAAGCTTTAGCCATAGCCATCGGCATCGGATTGATACAGGTAGCAACAATCCTAAAATCCACCTCACAACCATCCAACATCCGATCGCTTTCTGAACTATACCAAATGCGCGATCGCCTCATCGCCGAATTAGAAAACCCATCCCTCCCAACCCAACCCAGCTTTTTTTCCTCCATCCTTCCCCAACCTTCCCCCCAAACCGTCGAAAGTCTGCGGCAAAATCTTCAGATCGTAGAAGTCCAAATTCTCTCAGAACAAAGGGCAAATGACAACTGGGAACAAGCAATCAGTCGAGCCCAACAAGCTTCAGAAATAGGAAGTCTACCAAACCAGTCTATTACCACCAAGCAACAAGCACAATTTCTCTGGCAACAAGCCATCAATAACCTGCGAGAAATTCCTCAAAACTCATTTCAATCATCAAAATTAAACTCTAAAATTCAAGAATATCAACGAAACTTAGATACAGCTAACGATGAATTAAATGGTGCCAAATCAGAAATTTTAGGGCGAATCGCCATAGAAAGTGGCTTGTCTAAGGAAGCCATGATCTCTATTTGTCGTCTTTCTAGAAACTGCATTCACCTCCGAGGCAATCAGCCTCCTAGAAGTCCAGCTAGTTTAATCAAAGTGCCAGTCGCAGTGGCACTTATGCACAAAGTCACTAAAGAAAAAATTAATATTAACGAAGAAGTCTACGTTAATCCCGGAAATTACACTGAAGACGCATCAGAAATCCGATCTAGAAAACGTTACCCCCTAAAAATTTTAGTAGAAGAAATGATCGACCACAGCAGCAACATTGCTACTAATGAATTAATGGATTATTTAGGGACAGATTACATTAATCAAGTTTTAGAAAATAGAGGCTATCAAGTCACTCGCGTTCATTCCAAATTAATGGGGGAGAGAACTATGCCATTTAATGTCGGTTCTGGCCCTAATCGCATGACTAGCAACGAACTTACGGAAATGATGGTACAAATTTATAACCACGAAATGCCAGGAAATTCGGTGTTAATAGATGCTTTAAGTCGCCAGTACGATCGCAAATTGGGATTTGCTGCGTTGGAAGGAACTCAGGCTAAGTGGTTGGGAGAAAAAACAGGTGAAAACTCCTTAGTTCTTGGCACTACTTTAGCGATGAGTATTGATGGTGAGGGATACATTATTACTGTGATTGATAATCGCAGCGGTAGGGATTTACAAATCCGCCAGTGCATTACTAAACTTGCCGATTATATTGTTCGCAACAAACAGCTTTTTTAAATTAAAAATTAAAGCGGCGTTATGTAAGTACTCCTAAGTATAAAAATAAAATTATCCATAGTTATCACGATTGTATTAAATTTACTCGATTTTACAGGTAATTACGATGAATATAAATATACAAATTACACCTAAAAGATAGATAAGTTATGGTATTACAACTTAACGTTAATGTCAAAGGCAAAGGCTTTCCTATACTTTGTCTGCATGGCCATCCCGGTTCCGGTCAATGTATGTCCGTTTTTACCGATCGCCTATCTCAGCGTTTCCAGACATTTTCCCCCGACTTGCGCGGCTACGGTAGCAGCCGTACTACCCAAAATTTTGACATGGAAGACCACCTCGCCGACCTCGAAGCACTCCTAGACAGATTTGACATTCAGCAGTGCTTGGTACTCGGATGGTCACTCGGAGGAATTTTAGCCCTCGAATTGGCAATCCGCTACCCACAGCGAGTTACGGGGCTAATTTTAGTAGCTACCGCTGCTAGACCGAGAGGAAATCATCCCGCGATCGCCTGGGATGATTATCTCTACACTGGTATCGCCGGAATCATCAACTGGTTGATACCCAGTTGGGAGTGGAATATAAACACCTTTGGGGCGCGCTCGCTCTTCAGGTATCTAATCCAGCAACACACAGCCACAGCCTACCGATACTTAGCTTCCGATGCTACTCCCGCTTACTTACAGACATCTAGGGCCGCCACTGGAGCACTAAATAAAGCCCTTAGAACCGGATACAACCGACTGGCGGAATTATCCCAGATCGAATGTCCCTGTTTAATTCTGGCAGGTGAAGCCGATCGTCACATCACCTCTGAGTCAAGCTTAGAAACAGCCCGTCACCTCAAAGATGCTCAGTGGTATTGTTACCCCAATACAGCCCATCTTTTTCCTTGGGAGATCCCAGACCAATTATTGGCTGACATTGACGAGTGGATTGACAGCCACTCTTGGGACAACTAACAGCCAGTTCGCTCAGTTCCCGTTTGCCACAAATTATGGTGGCAGAGGGTGGCTTATTTGGGTTCGTGTTCCGGATGTCCCCAAAATTGGCAGACAATGATATCAGCGACCGATACGATCGCCACACATCCTCTCACCTTAAAGCCTACTTTTCCATCCCGGTGACTGCTTAATTGTTTGTAACTCCACCGTCCCGGCAGTAAAGATACCGCTAGAACGGTGTTAACTCACAAGTCGTAAGTCCTAATTTCTAGGACTGACCGCTAAATACTGGCCAGCCCCCTGGCTCACCAATCTTTCCCAAGTCGTCGGCGATCGTTAAATCGACAGGCTTGCAGCGTTTAACCGACGCACTGATGCCTAGTGCCCCTTCATTTTCCAAATCCTCAATGTAACCAACTTTGGCGGCATTAGCCTCCGCAGTCGTTAGGAAAGGGCCAAAGTAGTAGGTGCAGCGGGGAGTCGCAGTCACGACTTCCACCCACAAAGCCAGTCCAAAGAAGTTGAGCAAGCTAATTAAGAGTTCTTTCATGATTCTTGTATCAATTTGCTGATTTTTTCCAGGGTGCTACGGGAACTCAGAGAGCCTTCGTTCTTTACACTTTGTTATACTTTGTTGCATTTCTTTTTTCAATCACCCTGATTGTTTATTAAGGTGAAACCTAATTGACCACGTTGACGATAAATCTCGTAGAGAGCCATGCCAGTAGCTACTGAGACATTAAGGCTCGGAGTGTTACCCCTTAATGGAATTGAAACCAATTCATCGCAGCAGCGCTGTATCAAAAGACTCAAACCGTCACCTTCGCTGCCTACAACTAGAACTACTGGTCGAGCTAACTTGCCAGTAAACTGCACTGTGTGTATGGCTTTGCCCTCCTTTGCGGCAGTGCCATAGATCCAAAAACCAGCCGCTTTCAATTCTTCTAAGGCGCGGCTGAGGTTGACAACTCTGGCTACGGGGAAATTTTCTAAAGCTCCTGCGGCTACTTTTCTCACGGTCGCTGTGATCCCCACAGCTCGTCGCTGCGGGATCACCATTCCCTGCGATCCCAGAGCTTCTGCTGTCCGAATAATTGCTCCTAAGTTGTGGGGATCGTTTAGACCCTCGGCGACTACCAGCACTGGTTGCTCGGAAGCAGATTTAGCGTGAGCGATCAACTCGCTGAGTTCTTTGTAGTCGTAAGCAGAGACTTGAGCGGCTATACCTTGGTGAATGGCGCGATCGGTAATTTGATCTAGTCGGCGGAAGTCAACTTCATCAACAATGCTGCCATTGGCTTTAGCTTGATTGACCAAGCTATGAAACCGGGGATCGTATCGGAGTTGAGGGGTAATCCAGATCCGATTAAGAGTTCGCTCTTTTTCTAGAGCGGCCTGGACGCTATGGCGACCATAAATTAGCTCTGTTTCTTCGTCTGAGAGATTAGCGGCGGTTTCGTCAACGGGGCCGCTATCTTTAAGATGGCTCTTTTCTACTATCTCTGGTCTATTCCCAGCTCTAACTATGCCCCTTTTAGAAACAACTGGCATTGGGAGTTCGTGAGATTGAGCAGCATGGGGCGATCGCTTGATCGGCCCTGTTACACTACTATTCCCTGAACGAGATTTTAGCTCGACGCGAGAAGCTGGTTTATCGTCCAGATAGCGACCCTTTAGCTTTAAAGGCTTACTATCAGACTGTTTGCGTTGTAGGTTCGGTCTAGAAGGTTTTTTCATCTTTAAAAAGACAAGGAGGAGTGGGAGATGGGAAAAAGAGGGGCTAGGGGCTAGGGGCTAGGGGCTAGGGAAGACGGAAGAAGGGGAGAAGGGGAGATGGGGAAGATGGGTAATTAGCAATTAGCCATTAGCCATTAGCCATTAGCCATTAGCCATTAGCCATTAGCCATTAGCAACTTGGTCAAGTTCTATGAGGGCTAGCAGTTGAGCTAATCTCTGGGGATCGGTGAGGTATAAATATCCCACCAACGTTTCTAAGCTAGTAGCCTGTTGATAAATTTCGGGATCGAGCCGCTTAGGACGGCGGTCAGTAGCATTGCGCCCTCTCTTGACAATTTCTAATTCTTTGATGCTTAAGTGAGGGGAGAGCGATCGCAGGTGGCGAGCTTGAGTTTCTGCTCGTACCTGCGCTACTACTAGCTCGTGATAAGCTTGCGATCGCTTTGGCGGCACTATGTAGGACATCCTGACGAACAGCTCATAGACTGCATCTCCCAGATAAGCCCATGATGCTGGTGAAATCCTTTCTATTTCCCCAAGCTTTCCCGCCTCTAAATCCAAAAGCTTCAAACTCATGACCGCCGGACTCAGCCTTGGCGGATCGTCTGCGATCGGTGACATAAATTCTGTTTTAGGACTTCCGCCAAACTTTTTTTTCTTTAATCACTTGCTTTTTTAATTACTTGGGTAGCTAGGTAGCTATACCGCGATCGCACAGCCTCATTTATCTTTTCTTGCCATTGCTATTTTACAGCAAGACAACAAAAATTTGCTATCCAGCATTAAGAACCGGATAGCCAAATTTATCCCCTGTGTTTGTCAAGCTTCCTTGACAGTTTTCACCGCCTCATCCACTGAAGGCTGTAAAGATAAAAACTTCTCTAAGCGAACCAGTTTGACAGTCTGGGTCACGCGGGGATTTGAGACAATTTGTAATGTGCCTTCCAAAGTTTGGGCTTTCTTGACCAACTGCACAAGTGCGCCCAAACCGGAACTGTCAACAAAGTCTATTTGAGACAAGTCCAAAATTACGTGCTTTGGACCTTCCTCAATACACTTGTCCAGGACTTTCCGAAAGGTCGCCTCCGAAAAAGCGTCCAGTAAACCTGTCAAGCGAAATAGCTGATAGTTATTCCTGACTTCGCGAGTGCCTCTGAGGCTAACGGTCAGGGTCAATGGCTCAGGAATGACACCCTCCTAGCAAGATAGTGCTTAAGTCGAGGCTCTATTGTATGTGTTTTTTTGTCTTTTGTCTACTGATACAATGTCAGTTTTATTTGTCACCTTTTTAAAAGAGTTTACGGGGATCTCAATTTTATTAACCCCTTTTTAAGGAAGTTGGGCAGAGCTGTGCGATCGCAAAACTACCAATAAAATCATTACCCCTCCACATCCCCGGAACTAGAGAAAACTTACAGGAGGCGTTAATGGGTAATATTCCAGGGTGACAGCCAAAACTAACCCATGACCCATTACCTATTACCCATTACCCATTACCAATTTCTTAGCTAGCAACAGCCACCTTACGATTCTCTCGCATTGCCTCCACAAAACGCTCAAACAAATAGTCAGCATCGTGAGGGCCAGGACTGGCCTCTGGGTGGTACTGCACCGAGAACAACGGTAGCGACTTGTGCCGCAAACCAGCCACCGTGCGATCGTTGAGGTTGAGGTGAGTAATTTCTACATCCGCCGCTAGAGAATCGGGATCGATCGCAAAGCCGTGATTTTGGCTAGTAATCTCGATTCGCTCAGTTAAACCCGCTGGTTGATTTAATCCCCTGTGTCCGAATTTCAGCTTAAAAGTATCCGCACCCAAAGAACGACCTAAAATTTGGTGTCCCATACAGATCCCAAATATGGGTTTTTCAGACTTTAACAGCGCCTTCGTAGTCTCGATCCCTTCTATAACCGTCGCTGGATCTCCCGGGCCATTCGACAGGAAAATCCCGTCTGGCTTGTATTTGAGAATTTCCTCTGGCGGCGTGTTTGCGGGTACGACAACAACCCGACAGCCGTAACTGGCCAAACGTCGTAGAATATTACGCTTGATCCCAAAATCGATCGCCACGACAGTCAAAATTTCAGCATCAGAGTTAATACCGTCGCTAAATTCCCAGTTAGACTCTGTGGGTTCAGACCACTCATAAACCTCACTGGTAGTTACTTGCCGAACAAGATTCAATCCCGCCATACTGGGAGCTTCCTGTACTTGCTCCAACAACTCAGCCGGGTCAAGAATTTCCGTAGAAATCCCCCCATTCATCGCCCCAACTGTGCGGATTTTCCGAGTCAGAGCGCGAGTATCGATCCCATAAATACCGGGAATGCTGTGGTGTTTAAGGTAATCCGGCAAAGACTGAGTAGAACGCCAATTGCTGGGCTTGTGGCAGATGTTGCGAGCGATCGCAGCCCGCACTTGCGGCCCATGAGATTCTTCGTCCTCGACATTCACCCCCGTATTCCCTAATTCTGGATAGGTAAAAGTCACAATTTGGCCACAATAGCTAGGGTCAGTCAAGACCTCTTGGTAGCCCGTCATGCCAGTATTAAACACTACCTCTCCGACGACAGTGCCGTTCGCGCCAAACGACCAGCCGCGATACGCAGTACCGTCGGCAAGAACTAGAAGAGCTGGTTGTGCAGTAGAAAGTGACATTGAAGTTTTAATTGGTTTTGCTTCTGAAGTTTCTATCTTTAATAGGTATTTGAGCGTAGGAACCCGCGACAAATATTAACCTTAAATTCCCGGAACTGTCAAACTCATAGGACTTACGTACACTTTACGCAAGCCGCCCTCTGGGCGGTATCTTTGACCGCCCAGAGGGCGGCGTTACAAACAATAATGTAGTATCTAAGTCATAACTAAAAAGTGTCAATTTATACCCACAGGCAGTTATCGCAGCTATGATTGT
This sequence comes from Kamptonema sp. PCC 6506, assembly GCF_000180455.1. NCBI lineage: Bacteria > Bacillati > Cyanobacteriota > Cyanophyceae > Oscillatoriales > Microcoleaceae > Kamptonema > Kamptonema sp. PCC 6506. Next base: position 10,111 of record NZ_CACA01000368.1, on the reverse strand, counting down.
GTTATAGCGTTTGACCAAAGTATGCCTTACCAATCTGACCCAGTTTCAACCTCAAACTTCAAAACGCAACAACTGAACGGTCAAAAATTCCGAGACCGCTTGCTGCTTGTAGCCACAGCTATTTCTACTGCGGGCTCGATCCTGGTTTACACAGCTATGCTTCCTTATTTAACCGTAGCCCAGGAATACGAAGGATGTTTCATGCGGAACTCCTCTGGAAAAATTATCAGTTTGAATGAATCCGTTTGTGGAATTACTCCTCAAGAGTTGGGCCCAACGGCTGTTAATTCAGGGGTATTTCAAGCCAAAATTAAACGCCGAGAGGGTAACATTCCCGTGATTGATGTCACTTTTAACGGTAAACAGAAATTTGAGATGATGGTAGATTCGGGAGCTAGTGGTACAGTCATCACGCCAGCAATGGCAAAAGCTTTGGGGATCGTTCCACAGGGAACAGTGAAAGCCAAAACACCTAATGGAGAAGCTACTTTCCAACTTGGCCAGGTTACTTCTTTGCAAGCTGGAGGGCTTGAGGTCAAAAATATCCAGGTAGCGATCGCACCTACACTAGATATTGGATTGCTAGGACATGACTTTTTTGGTAATAAAGACGTGACCATTAAGCAAGATGTAGTAGAATTTCGATCGCGATCGTAACTGAAGGAAGAAGGAAGAGGGAAGAAGAAAGAGGGTGTTTAACTTCACATAACTCATGTTTAATGACTCTCTGATTCTCAACTCTTCTTCCCCGCTTCCCTCTTCATTTCCCTAGTCCCTAGCCCCTAGCCCCTAGCCCCTAAGCGCCCTAGCGGTTGCTATATGTCCGAGACGATCCAATTTCCAAAGATGCTTTCAAGTCTTTAGCCAGAAACTTTACCCAAGGTTCTGTCATCAGATCGAAGTGACTCCCACGTAGATTGTGAATCTCTACCCCCCCAGCTACTACATCACCCCAGCCCAAATCAGGCTTGAAGTAATATTTCACATCCTGATATTTGCAACGAAAGAGAGCTAGAGAACCTGGGTAGATTTTGAACCTGTAATTCATGTCAGCTTGCATATTGATATCTAAAAGTTTTAATAAGTAGTCTGGAGGAGAAATTTTATTTTTAGAAAGCTCCCCAACCAGATGCTTTTTGTAGTAATATAAAGTTAGCCGACAGTAAATTCTATCCCACAGATATTCTAACTTTCCTTTAAAGCTACTAATTTTCCCAAGATTTGTTGTGTGAAGCTTGATAAACTTAGCAAAATATCGCTCATTTCGCTCCTGATTTTTCTCCTCATTACTGATATGACCAACACCTATATCGCATACTCCCAACCATCTTATTTTCTCTCCTTGGGCATATAGTTGTTGTGCCATCTCAAATGCGACTATTCCCCCTAAAGAATAGCCAAAAAATAGATAGGGGCCATGAGGCTGAATGGTCTTAATTTCATTGATGTAGTGTAGAGCCATTGCTTCCACAGTAGCTAGCGGCTCTTGCTTGCCATCTAATCCGATTGATTGTAACCCAAAAATAGGTCGATCTTGACCTAGATGATAGATGAGTTTTTGATAATCTAAAAGGTTCCCACCAACTGCATGGATTAAGAATAAAGGTGTTTGCGTTCCTTTTGTTTGAATCGGGACTAACGAAGACCAAGATGGTGTCCATTCTGGCTGGGAAAGAATATGAGCAAATTCTTCAATCGTTTGCTGCTGAAATAAAATTGATAATGGCAAGTTTTTATCAAAAATATTTCCAATTTTTGCTAATAAATTGACAGCGACTAGAGAATGACCACCCAATTCAAAAAAATTGTCTTTGATTCCTATTGGTTCGATCCCTAATACCTGTTCCCAAATCTTTGCTAGCTGAATTTCCAATTCATTACGAGGAGCAATATACTTATTGCCAGAGTCAAAATTTGGGGCGGGAAGTGCCTGACGGTCTACTTTTTGATTGAGGTTCAAGGGTAGAGCGTCCAAAACTACAAAGGTAGCAGGAACCATGTATTCTGGTAATTTGCTCTGGAGATAGCGACGGATATCGTCAATTTTCGGGGGATCGGTGGAGTGAAGTACCAGATAGGCGACTATTCCCAATTCGCCACTATTTAGTTCCCGGCACACTACCACAGTTTCTCTTACCCCTGGAATTTGTCGCAGTACAACTTCGATTTCTCCTGGTTCAATCCGAATGCCATTGAGCTTGATTTGGAAGTCAGTTCGACCAAGAATTTCTAAATTTCCCTGGGCATCTAAACGTCCCCGATCGCCTGTCCGATACCAACGCTCCTGGTCAATGGTGACAAATTTTTCGGTGGTTAATTCTGGTCGTTCCAAATAGCCTTTAGCAACACCCGCCCCGCTGATATATACCTCGCCGATTTCACCAATAGCAACCAACTTTTGTTCTGACTCATATAGGCGAATTGCTACATTAGGGAACGGCTGTCCGACAAGGGTTTTGGTGATTGTTTGCTCTCTGGATACAAAGTGGGAGCAAGCCATACAACTAACTTCACTACAGCCATAAATGACGTGAATTTCGGCATTTTGGAACACCCGCTGCATAGCGAAAAGAACGTTGGCTGGAACGAGATCGCCACCAGTAGAAACGTGCTTTAATCCGCTAAACTTTGCCAAATCAATGCTGTTATCTTCGATGTAGGCTAGCAATTTTTTGAGCAGATTAGGGGAGGCATGGATCGCAGTCATCTGTTCTAAAATTTGGCACATTTGACGGAAATCTAATATCTGTTTCCGTTCTAGGATCGTGAGAGTGCCACCCGCAACTAAGGGAGATAGGAGTTCAAAAAAGGTGATACTAAAACTGAAGCGAGCGATCGCAGGCATTATCGTGGTACGGTCAAAACCAAAACGTTCCTGGGCCACCAAAATGTAATGGCTCAAGTTACGATAACCGATCGTTACGCCCTTGGGTTTGCCAGTAGTCCCCGATGTATAAATGATGTAGGCTGTCTGGTCAAGGTCAATATTGACAGATGGGTTGTCGGTGGACAGATGCTCTATACTTTGCCAATCGCGATCGCAACAGAAAACCTTTGACCCAGTTGCAGGTAAATTTGGTAATACATCTTTCTGAGTAAGGATAACTTGGGGCTGGTTGTCCTCCAAAATCGTGGCGAGGCGATCGCGGGGATAGTAGGGATCGAGGGGAACGTAAACTGCACCGGCTTTCAAAATGCCTAGCAAAGCTACACCAATTTCTAGGGATGGCTGGAGACAAACACACACCCGCGCCTCTGCACCTAAACCTAAACTCAGTAGGTAATGAGCCAATTGGTTAGCACGGTGATTGAGTTGCTGATAGGTCAGACAGTGGTTTTGGTAATTAATTGCCCTCGCCTCTGGCTGTTGGTCAACGCGATATTCAATTAACCCCTGAATAGTATTGCTAACAGAGTTTAAACTGACTGATTCCCTTGAATTACCAACTGGAAACATCGCATTATCCTAAAGCTATAGCAACCGCTAAGGCGGTTAGGGACTAGGGGCTAGGGGCTAGGGGCTAGGGGAAGAAGAGGAAGAAGAGGAAGAAGAGGAAGAAGGGGAAAAGAGGGACTACTATGCTCCGATACTCAGGAAAGAAGAGGAAGAAGGGAATAGAATTAAGGGTTTGAGGAAACTAAAATGTCCTAACCACCTTAGCGGTTGCTATATATAGGCATTTTTGAAAATTACGAACTGATAAATTGCTTAAGCAATTTATCAGTTTCTAGTTAATCTAATTACAGCTATAGCATTTCTCTGTCTGGTGAGGTACAATAGCTCTACCCCCAACCCCCTTAGAAAGGGGGCTTGGACGGTTCTTCCCCTTTGCAAGAGGGGGCTAGGGAGGGTCGTATTTGTACCTCATAATAATTGAGAACCGCTATAGTATGGAAGAACCAATTAGCTCAAAAAAACCACTTTTAACTAGAATAAATAACTTTTTCCTTCAGCGCATAAACTTAACCAACTCTTCCAACTTCAACCAAGCTTTGCCGCTGAGTAAGATATCGTTGGCAAGAGACAACCCTTGTTCGTGAGCCCCTAGCGGTACAACTCCTCCTACTTGCAGTGCCAAAGACGCATTCAAAGCAACGACTGACCGTTGCGCGTCGGTTCCTTTGCCTTGAAGAACATCCCGTAAAATTTGGGAATTTTCTTCCACATCCCCTCCTCGCAAAGATGCGATCGCTGCTGGTGTCACGCCGATTTTTTCAGGATTCAATTCACTGAGCTGCACTTCTCCTTGTGACAAAATAGCTAAATCAGTAATATCTCCCAATCCCGCCTCATCTAGTTTTTCTCGACCATGTAAAACGATCGCCACTTCCGTACCCAATTCTCTCAAAGCTTCAGCGACGATTACCACCAATTTTGAATCGAATACGCCAATTACTTGACCCCTCGGCCGCAAGGGATTGACCAACGGGCCCAAAAGGTTAAACACAGTTCGCACCTTCAGAGTTCGCCTGAGTGGAGCCACAACCTTCATGGCTGGATGCCAACCGGGAGCAAATAGAAATGCGATCCCCACTTCCTCAATAGCAGCATGAACCTTTTCGGGAGAGGCGTTCAAGTTAACACCTAATGCTTCTAAAACATCAGCAGAACCAACTTTGCTGGAGGCCGAACGATTTCCGTGTTTAGCAACTGCAATTCCACTGGCGGCGGCTACAAACGCCACCGCAGTCGAAATATTAAAAGTTGATGCTCCATCCCCACCAGTTCCGCAGGTATCAATTAAGGAGTTTTGAGTTTTGAGCTTTGAGTTGGGAATTGAAGAATTTTCTGCTTCAAAACTCCCTAGAGACTGAGACTGCAAAACATAAGCCATACCAGCCAGCTCTTGGGCAGATATGCCTTTAGCTTGGAGAGCAGCTAGAATAGCACCTGATAGTGCTGGGGGAATAGCATCTGCTAGCCATCCTTGCATTAAGTCAGCAGCGCGATCGCGACTAAGGGACTGACGATCTAACAGTTGTTGGAGCAATTCAGGCCACAGAGAAGCATCCAGCGCGATTGCCGAGGGAGAGGCAACGCCTGCCGTAACCGCAGCCGCGTCTTGCTGTTGGAGTGAAGGGGGGGAATCAGTCATCAATCGATTATCTTAGATGTGTAGATGTCGTGAGATTTAGGATTTGATGTTTGAGAGGGCTTTAGCAAAACTTGCCGTCGGCATCGTTCTCTAACTTGCCAGTCCCTAGTTTACCTTGCTATTGACTTGCAACTCGATCTATGAAGAATCATAGTGGACGCAAATTTATTGGTCTAAACGATCTTTAAACAAACTTCATACTTCAGAGCCCAACTCTGCCCAAGATTGAATTTTTTGATACAACTATGACTCGCTGATTGTGAGAATTTTATAGATCGCACATCTAGCGAGAGCCTAATGCCACCAGCTTAAATTGACTATCGGCAGAGATGATGAAAAAAACTAGGCAGCAAATGGTTTGAGCTGCCAGTTCTGATTTTGAAGTTGGTTCCAATGCTTACAAACACTCAGCTTTTCTTTCTAAACCTGAAAGCTGATAGTTTGTATGTAGCGTTGGTCTACCCTCAAGGCAGAGAAATAGCTGCTGAAGTAGGATGTTCAATTGCTAGTATGCCTAGAGAGACTTTACAAGAGTCGAGATTTGCCCCACGATCTACACGATAGTGTAGGTGGCTTGGTAAGTCCCGCCCCTAAAACCGCCAAGATTTCGGGGCTTGTAGACTTTAGGGACAGCAATGCTCTTGGAGGCAGGAAAGTAAAAAGCGAACGCCAGCGATCGCAGTTAAAGAGATGCTGGGCGATCGCTAGCAGAGGCTAGCGGGATCATCCCAGTTTTGTAAATAGCTCTCTAGGGGCGAAGCATTCCGACAGTAAATCTCTGTTTATAACAAATAACTGCACGCTGCCGAAATGCTTCGCCCTTACTATAAAATTGGGATGCTCCACCTTATCTTAGTAATAAGTAAGTCTTGACAGATCGACTCAGGGTGTTAAATTGCCAGACAAATCCTTGGAAATAAGGTAAATCGGCTACAAACAATCGTATTTAGGGCTTACGCATTTATAGCAGTTTTAAATTGGATAGGTACTGCTTTTAATGAGTAATTAGTAATTAGTAGTTACCAATTACCAATTGTAGAAGAAGGGGCTAGGCAAAGAGGAAGAGAGGGGGGAGATAGGTAATTAGCGATTAGCGATTACCAATTACCAATTACCAATTACCAAATTAATCACTAACAAAGCTTTTTGTGTTCTTTAGCTAAGAAAACAGGTACGGAAGTGGGCAACCAACAACGGTCAAACTATGTGCTCGATTTAGTGGGGATCGAGGAGGCACTGCACCAAATGGAAGCAAAATATCGCAGTATGTTTGAGAATGCTGTTTCAGGCATTTTTCAAACAACCCCTGACGGGCGCTATATCAGTGCAAATCCCGCCTTAGCACGGCTCTATGGTTACAAATCTCGTGAAGAAATGATGGCAAGGCTGACTGACATCGAACAGCAGCTTTATGTAGACCCTAAACGACGTGACGAGTTCGTTGCTGCCTTGCAAGAACATGATGCGGTATCGGATTTTGAATCGCAGATTTACCGCCGAGATGGGAATATAATTTGGATTTCTGAACACGCAAGAGCAGTTCGCGGCCCCAACGGCGAACTACTTTATTATGAAGGTTTTGTCGAAGATATCACTCAGCGCAAATACGCAGAAGCCGCACTTAGTGAAGAAAGAGAACGCCTCCGCTTAGTAATTGAAGGAGTCAAGGACTATGCGATTTTCATGCTGGATACTGATGGTCTTGTAGCTAGTTGGAACTCTGGAGCTGAAGGTATTTTAGGCTACCGAGCTACCGAGATTATCGGTTCCCACTTTCGCTGCTTTTACACTCAGGAGGAAATCGATCTCGGCAAACCAGCAGAAAAATTAGAGATAGCCACAGCCCAAGGTAGATTTGAAGATGAAGGCTGGCGAGTTCGCAAGGATGGCTCCCAGTTTTGGGCCAATATCATTGTTACGGCTTTACGGGATGAAAGCGGAATATTACGAGGTTTTTGCCAAGTTACGCAGGATATTACTGAGCAAAAACGGGCGGCAGAGGAAAAAACCCAATTAATCACTTCTTTGCAACAGTCGGAAAAAAAATTCCGTACTTTGTACGAATCAACTACCGATGCAGTGATGCTACTTGATGAAAATGGCTTTTTAGACTGCAATCCCGCAACTTTAAAATTGTTCGGATGTAACAGGAAAGATGAGTTTACAGGCAAGCACCCCTTGGAATTTAGCCCTCGACTACAGCCGGGGGGCGAAGATTCAGCTACTTTAGTTCAGGAACGTATGGCTGCGGCTCTGTCTATAGGAAACTGCCGTTTCGACTGGCTGCACTGTCGCCTTGATGGTTCGGAATTCCCGGCAGAGGTATTACTGACTTCTATGGATATCGGAGGCAAGTTAGGCCTGCAAGCGGTAGTGCGTGATATTACCTACCGGGTGATGGCTGAGGAAGCTCTCAAACAGGCAAATGAGGATTTGGAACGCCGGGTTCAAGAGCGTACCAGTCAGTTAGAGGAGGCGATCGCGCAATTGCAAAGCGAAATTGCCGAACGTCAAAAGGCGGAAGCTCAGCTACGGGCCTCAGAGGAAAAATTCTCTAAAGCTTTTCGCTCTAGTCCCGATCCGATAACTATTACTTCCTTCGCTGACGGACGGTTTATTGAGGTTAACGATAGTTTTCTGAGTTTAATGGATTACCGTCTTGATGAGGTGATTGACAAGACTGTAGCGGACTTGAATCTTTGGGTAAATGTAGAAGACAGAACTAGATTAAGACAAGTTTTACACGAGCAAGAGGTAGTTCGTAACTGCGAATATGAGTTGCGGATGAAGTCTGGCAATGTGGTGGTGGTGCTGCTATCGGCTGAGATTATTAATCTGGGCGATGAGATGTGTTTGCTGGCTGTGATGACGGATATTACTGACCGTAAAGCTGTTGAGGAGGCTCTACGGGAGAGCCAGCGAGCTTTGGCAACACTGATGGGTAATTTACCTGGTATGGCTTACCGCTTCCGTAACGATGCCGATCGCAGTCTAGAATTTGTCAGCGAAGGTTGCTATCAGTTAACTGGCTACCACCCAGACGAGTTTGTTGGCGATCGCAAACTGTCTCTGTCAGAGATTACTCACCCAGAAGATCAGGAGCGTTTGTGGACTGCTGTCCAAATTGCTTTACAGGAAAATCGACCCTATCAGTTAACTTATCGCATTACTTCTAAGGCGGGGGAACTCAAATGGATTTGGGAACAAGGGATTGGGGTATTCTCGGATTCAGGAGATGTACTCGCTTTGGAGGGGCTGATCGTTGACATTACTGAGCGCAAGCAGGCAGAGGATCTTGCTGTGCGATCGCAATGCGAACTCAGAGAGCAAAAGACGCAGTTAGAGAAAACTTTGCATGAGCTACAACAGACTCAAGCTCAATTAATTCACACTGAGAAAATGTCTTCTCTAGGTCAAATGATTGCTGGAGTTGCTCATGAAATTAATAATCCCGTAAATTCCGTATGCGGTAATCTTGTCCATGTCGGTCACTACACGGAAGATTTGCTCAATTTGGTTGAGTTGTACCAGCAGAATTACCCCCAGCCAGTGGCAGCTATTCAAAATACAATTGAGGAGATAGATTTAGAGTTTTTGTTAGAAGATTTGCCTAAAGCGATGTCTTCGATGCACGTTGGGGCAGACCGTATTCGCGAAATTGTGCGATCGCTACGAAATTTCTCTCGCAAGGACGACACTAAAACCAGTTTAGTAAATATTCACGAAGGCATTGAAGGGACGCTACTGATTCTGCAAAGTCGGCTGAAAGCTCGTGCCGCCTATCCTGAAATTTCTGTCGTTAAGGAGTACGGAAAGTTACCAATGATTGAGTGCTATGCTGGGAAGATTAATCAGGTGTTTATGAATTTGATTGGTAATGCAATTGATGCAATTGATGAGTATAATCAAAACCGATCTATTACTGAAATTAAGGCTAATCCCAGCCTGATTAAAATCAAAACTGAAGTTAGTTCCTCCAATGCTATAATTCGCATTTCGGACAATGGCCCCGGTATGAGTGAGGAAATTTCTAAGCAGCTATTCGATCCATTTTTTACAACAAAACCTGCTGGTAAAGGTACTGGTTTAGGACTATCAATTAGCTACCAAATTGTGGTTGAACAGCATGGCGGTAAGTTAAGTTGTACTTCTACCCCAGGACAAGGATCGGAGTTCACGATCGAAATTCCTATTGAAGAAGGGGCTAGGGGCTAGGGAAATAAAGGGAAGAGAGAGGTAGAGATTAAGAGAAATTAGGAACTTTCTTCTTCTCTTGCCCTATTTTCTAGCCCCCAGCCCCTAGCCTTTAACCCCTTCTTCCCTTCTTCCCTTCTTCCCTAGCCCCTAGCCCCTAGCCCCTAGCCCCTCTTCTCTAGCCCCTAGCCCCTAGCTATACTATTTTCGACAAGGACTAAAAGAGGTTCGATGGAAAGGGGAGACACCGTAGCGCTCCAAACCCAATCTATGTTTTGGCGTACCATAACCCTTATTATTTGTCAAGTCATATTCTGGGAATTTTACAGCCATGCGGACGATCAACTCATCGCGCCAAACCTTAGCAACTATACTAGCCGCAGCAATGACAAGCGATCGCCGATCTCCTTGGATCATCGTTTGTTGCGCGTAGGGGTAGCCAGCCTTGGGAACCACCAAATTTGGTATCCGCTGATTGCCGTCAATCAGGCAAAGCTCAGGCAAAGTATTGAGTTTTAGAATCGCCCGTTTCATCGCCAGCAGCGAAGCTTGCAAAATATTGATCCGGTCGATCTCCCGTACAGACGCTACACCAATTTGGCAATCAACAGCCATAGCCTGGATTTTAACTGCCAACCGCGATCGCGCCGCAGGACTCAATTGTTTGCTATCCCGCACTCCCAAAGCTGTCAGTTCCTCTAGCGCCTCCGGTGGCAAAATGCAAGCAGCAGCCACCACCGGCCCAAACCACGCTCCCCTTCCTACCTCATCGACTCCTGCAATCAGGGATGGGGAGAGGGGGAGAGGGGGGATGGAGGAGA